>CAZHDQ010000391.1:0-3790 GCA_964531595.1 uncultured Anaeromyxobacteraceae bacterium | reverse complement strand
GGCGGTCGGACCGCCTCGGCGACAGTGATGCGCAGCGGCAGGTCTTACCACGAAGGACGTGGACCTTCGCATGGTGGGTCCGTCCGACCGGGTCCTCGATGACCTCCGACTTGCGGCCCGCCTGGACCTGGGCGACTTCCTCGGCTACGAGATCGAGCCCGATCCCACCCACGCGGACATCGACAACGACGGCATGCGGTGCGACGGGATGCGGTTCCGGGCAGAGTGCCTCCTGGCGGGCCGGCCGTTCAGGGACCCCTTCGGGGTCGACGTCGCCTTCGGGGACCCGATCCTCGGGGAACCGGACCTGGTCGTCGCCGAGGACCTGCTGGCGTTCGCCGGGATCGCGCCGCCCAGGCTGAGGCTGTACCCGATCGAGACCCACATCGCCGAGAAGCTCCACGCGTATACGATGCCGCGGGACCGCGAGAACTCGCGCGTTAAGGACCTGCCCGACCTCGCGCTGTTGGCCACGAGCCGACCCATGGAATCGGACCACCTGCGTCGCGCGTTGGAGCAGAGGTTCGAGTTCCGGGGAACTCACTCCCTGCCGGCCGCGGTTCCGGAGCCGCCGGTGTCGTGGGCGGATCGGTACGAGCGCATCGCCGAGCAGGACGGGCTCCCTTGGGCGGATGTGGCCGCCCTCCTCGGTGCAGTCAGGGCCTTCCTGGATCCCGTGCTCGGGTCCGAAACGGCGGGGACTTGGTCCCCGGAGACCGGTTCCTGGAGCTGATTCGTTGCACAGTGCAAATCGAGGCGGGTCGCAGGGAACCGGCAAGGCAAGGGAACGCTCGGGGCGGAGGCAACTGAGGGGCGGGTGAGGCGGTTGGTCGTCCGGTTTCCGAAGCCGGGGCGGCAGGTTGCGGCGTAGTGATAGTGGCTCACGGCGGTTCGCCAGTTGGCCTTCTGCAAGAAAGTAAACCCTGGGTTTGGCTTTGCGACGCGGTACGGCAAGTCAGGCCAGTCGGAATCTGGTCCGAAGGGCTTCCATCAGGTCGTCCGGCGACGGGGGATTCCTGACCGTCCCCTGCAACGCCTGCACGATGCCCGGCCACTCCGGTGAGGCGTCGGGGAACGCAGCCACGAACGCATCTAGATCTGCACGGATCCCATCGACCACCTCGGGCCCCGGCTCGCCGGCCAGGGTCAGTGCGAGTCGGAAGACGTCGTTCCGGTGCTTTTTGATGTCGTTCTCGTCGATTACCTCGCCCGCAGCCTTTCGGCGGCTTAGGTCCAGCCAGGCCCGCGCCTTCAGAGGGATGAGGCCGTCCGCGCCCACCATCTGGATGCCATCAGAATCGTAGCGGGTGGACAGGACCAGTTCGTAGTACCCCTCTTCCATCAGTATCGCGGACAGGCTGGCGACCGATGCCTCGACGGGGACCGGCGCGACATGCTGGTCCGGGCCCAGGTCCAGGACCGCGGGCGCCCGAGAGAACAGTTCGAGCATCGACGGGTACCCTTCCTCTGCGGGCTTCTGGAACCGGTAAAACTCCCGGCGCCCCGTTTCCTGGCGCTGGCGAACCTGGTAGCGTCCGGCTGCCACGAACTCCTTGAACCGCCCCACGAAGGTCGGGTCGATCGCCTCGATGACCAGGACGATGTCAAGATCCTTCGTTTTGCGGAACGGGAGGCCGTTCCGCGACATCCACGCGTCACAGGCTGCCCCGCCGATCAGCACGTACGCGTTCTCGAATCCCCGGAAGTGCTCCCGGAAGCGATCCATCCCGACTACCACCCGACCCCCTCCAGCAGTTTCTGCAGTTCCTTCTGTACGCGTTCGTCGGCCGTGTCACGAAGGGCGAGGTACAGGGACAACCGATCCGCGCAGTCCCCTATCGCAATCGTCGCCGGGTTGTATCGCCAGCCCTCGATCGCGGCCACGGCTTCGTCCGCGTCCTCGCAGGTCACGATATCGCCCCGTGCGATGGTGGTCCGCAGGTCTGCGCGTGCCATGGCGTACGTCGGGACAAGGTCGTCGGCGATTTCCGTGTAGCGTTCGAGGGCCGTGAGGCCTGCAGCCACCTTTCGTCCGTCTTGCGCGGTCCACCGACGCACCCACACCCGGAGGCGCACCGGGCTGGTCAAGCGAGGAATCGCTTGCTTCCACAGGTCGGGTCGTGCCATCGGGAACCGCAGGTGTCGGGTGCGTCCCTCGCGCGTTGCGGTCGCCAACCCGGCAGCCCCCAGTTCCGCGGCGACCTTGGACAGCGTCATTGCCGAGTACCCGAACGCGGCGGCCACCTCCCCCAGGGGCACGCCGTCGACAGGCTTGCCGAGCAGGTGTCCCAGCAGGATGGCTTGTGCCGCTCCGGTCAGGGTCGCGCCCGCGCGGACGATCGGGCGGGCAGCGTGCTCCCGAAGGTCCAAGGCCAGGAACGGCAGGAACATCTGTCGTCCTGGAACGACGAACGGCACGCCCTGGCGCACCAGGCGATTGCGGACATGGGTCGGTACGGGTTGCAGCACCATGGCTACGGGCATGCCCATCGCGTTTCGCAGCGCATCTGCGTGCTTTGCGTACTCGGTCGGCGTCGCGGCCGTGACGCCGTCAGGTTCGATTGCCGCCAGGAACGTCCTGCCCAGCAGGGTTGCCCAAGCGAACCGGTAGGCCGTGCGGAGGAACAGGGGGACCTTCCTGGCCGCAACGGCCGGGAGAACCTGAACCCGGAAGGCTTCGCCGAACACTTCCTTGAGGTAGCCGGCGAGTTCGATTTCCCTGCCCATGGGGCACCAGATACTAAACCCAAAGCGCAGAATAAACTACAAGAGTATAGAGTGCAAATATGGTTCATCGATGTGGCCGATGCCTGCCATGGCCGACTCGACAAGGCCGACTACCCTGAAGTAGATTTCTACCCACAAGAACAGGCCTCGAACCTCAGTTCCAGGTACTCGCATGAGTTTCTGCTGACGCTCGATCCGTGGGCCGCGGACGTGCTGGTAGTCGCCGGGGCCTGTGTTCGGTCCGGTCCACCACAGTCTCACGGTCGAAGTTGAGTGTAGCCCTTGATTAGCAGCCCTGCGTTCTTCGGAAGAACAACCTCTTTGTCTGACTTCCAACCGATCAGGGCCTTGCAGTACTTTCCGACTCTGGCATTCACGTATTGGCGCCGCTTTGCGGCTTTTTCGCCGGGAAGTGGAGTCGTTGCGTGCATCCAGAACTGGAGGCCAACTGGATCCGCCTGCAGATGCTCGAAGACGATCCGGGTGAAGTGGGGGTTCGCCACGACTGTGCCCGCCATGTACAGGCCGTTCACCCAGTTGAGAAGGTCGTGGAGTGACGCAGTTGGATTGTTCGGCTGAACCAGGCCGAGACGCTTGGCCTCCTCGAGGACCAGTCGCTCGATCATCATCGCCGGGGACAGACAATGGTGCTGAGCGACCGCGTGAAGGATCTTGACCAGGGATGGATCGAGTCGAAACGAGAACAGACTGGACGAAGTTGTCATATCTCACCTCCGACAAGAGGTGGACTACAGTACCTGGTTGGCAGTCAAGGACTTGTTGATCACCACCTGGCAACTGTCTTCGAGACGTTTCCATTGAGTCGCGCCAGGAACCTGGAACGAAACCCTCGCGTCTGCAACAAGATTTTGCTTGATGAAGTAGTTCGGGAATTGAAAAGGTCCCTGACCCTACCCAGCCCCCACAGCCGCAACAACCATGTCCTTCAACTCGCTTACGACACAGGGCCCCACCAGTGCCCTCCCTGGCATGGCCAGGTCCACGGTCCGGACATCGATCCGAGGTGACGTTTCATCCCCAGGTGCATGCCGGTAAGTCGCGA
>CAZHDQ010000390.1:0-3799 GCA_964531595.1 uncultured Anaeromyxobacteraceae bacterium | reverse complement strand
AGGAATGTCGTTCGCATCAGGCACCTCCACAACGATTTCCACGCCAAGCGTGTTGCTCTTTCCTGTTATTTCGCAAGAAGCACGCCGAACGAAGACGACGAGCGTTATCCAGTTACTTCAGCGAGTTGGGAGGTTCCCAAGGGGACGAAGGTTCCGATAGTTCAAAAGGGTATGACATGTATGTCAGCAATCGAAGGACAGGCACACCCGTGGTACTCAGCGGCGGCACGTCGAGTACACCTTGGACGCCACTGCCTGCCGGCCAGCAATATCGGGCTGGCTGGGATAACCGAGACATTCTTGACGTGGTCGTCACGATTGTGCGCCAGCACATTGAAGACCAGGCGCCGGAACGCCCGGACCGTATCCAGGTGGTTACGGGTCAGGATCCGCGTGACCTTCATCAGGTCCAGATAGTCCATCGAGAGGATCCGGAAGTCGGCCTGCAGCAGCCGAGGCAGGACCTCCGTCGACGCGCCGTCCAGAACCTTCGGGGACGCCCGGGCCAGCTCGGCAAGGTCGAAACCTTCGTCGGCGACGTCCATGTGCGCGGGAGGGTGGTACGTCAAAGCGCCCATGGTCCGCGTTCCCAGCCACGCCAGACGATCCAGCGGATCGACCTGCACCGGTGCTCGACCCAGCGTCCGAAAGTGCCGGTCCATCTTGACCCAGAACCCAGCGCTTTCTAGTATTAGTCGCGCGTTTCAGAAAGGGAAGCGTGGCTCGTACGGAACCAAGAGACCACCCCGCAAGACGAGGGCGTAGCCATGGCATTGATCGAAGGATTCCGCATCCAGAATTACCGCGCCCTGCGCGATGTGACTTTGGGCAGGCTCTCTACCCAGCAACATGGCGAGCCTTTGACGCCATTCACCGTAGTGATTGGCAAGAACGGTTCCGGCAAAAGCACTTTGTTCGATGCCTTCGGCTTTGTCGCCGACTGCCTGTCGACCGATGTGGAGACAGCTTGCGATGCCATGCAGCGGGGGGGCTTCGAGCGGATGCGCTCGCTCGGTGTGAATGAACCGATGCAGTTCGAAATTTACTACCGCGAAGGCAAGGGCGAGCGGCCGATCACCTATGAACTTGCCATCGGCCTCGACGACAGTGGACGCCCCTTCGTAGAGTCGGAGCTATTGAAGCAGCGCCGCAAGGGGCAAAAACATGGACGGCCGTATCCCTTCCTGCGCTTGAGTCACGGCAAAGGCAAGGTCTGGGTGGGGGAGGAGGCAGTAGAAACGGCCAGCGGGGAGGAGGATCGGGCGCAGGAAGATATCGAACTGACGGACCTGCGGCAGTTGGGCATCGCCACTTTGGGCACGCTGAAGGAACATCCTCGCATCAAACGTTTTCGGGATTTTTTGAAGGGTTGGTTCTTGTCGTATTTTCACCCGGACGCGGCACGCTCCATTCCGTCGGCTGGCGCCCAGCGGCATTTGAACATCCACGGTGACAACATCGGCAATGTGGTGCAATACATGGAGCGCGAGCATAAGGATCGCTTCCAGTCCATCCTCAAACGTATTGCCAGCAAGATTCCAGGGATTCAGAGCATCGGTACAACTGTTACACAGGACAAGCGCGTTCTGCTGCAATTCAACGATGGAGCATTCGCCGACCCGTTCTATGCCGGGCAGATGTCCGACGGCACGCTGAAAATCTTCGCGTACCTATTGTTGATGGAGGATCCCGACCCACCTCCGCTCATCTGCATCGAGGAACCGGAAAACGGCCTCTACCACCGTTTGTTGGATTCGCTGGCAAACGAGTTGCGCCGCAACGCCACCGGCAAGAAGAACGCACCGCAGATATTTGTCACTACGCACCAGCCGTATTTCGTGGATGCACTTTCTCCGAAAGAGGTTTGGATTCTGGAAAAAGGCGCGGACGGCTTCTCGATGATTCGCCGTGTGTCCGATTTAGAACTGGTTCGCAACCTTGTGGATGAAGGGTTGCCGCTGGGGGGACTCTGGTACGGCGACTACCTGGACGCGAGGTAAACCATGCACTTCGAAGTTCTGGTGGAGGATAGTTCCGGCTCCGTCGTCGTTCAGGTCCACGTAGCCTGCCGCATAAGGCCCCACGTGCATCGAATCCGGCCCAGGCACGCCCGAGGCGGCCGGCGTCGATGTGTCACAGGCGATTACCCCAGCGGGGGCCTGCTGGAAGTGTGTAGGCAGCGAGGCGGACTTGCCGTTCGGATCCGTGATCGTGATCACGCCTTGCATATTGGCAGTGACCTTCACCAGAATGCGGTTTTCGTCGGCCTGGGACACGTCGCCACTCACGCTGCCGATCTTGACGCTCTTCGGGGATCCACCCATGAAACCTGGGATATAGAACACCGTCCCGTCCAGGACCAGCCAGTCCCCCGGCGCGGCCGCCGCCGGATGGAACCCGTAGAAGTCTATGGCCGGATCCAGCCACGTGCCGCGTCTCTGGCATGCGCCGAGGCTGAATTCGCAAACCTCGTCGTCCTCGCAGTCGTCGAACGACCGGCAGAAGGCATGGAAAACCGGAGGGGCATCCGCTTCCCCCGCGAGGTCGACCGGCGTCCCGTCTGCAAGCCCATCGTCCGCCCTGGGGATCTCCGGCGTTCCATCGTCCGAGGACGCGGCCTGGTCCGCGAGGCCGTCTTTCGCTACATCCCACCCCCCGGGATCCAGGGCGTCCTGCACCCCGTCCACCGCTGCGTCCCCCAGGTCACGCGCCGCCAGATCCCCGACCACCGTCAGATCCCCGACCGCCGTCGTCCCTTCCTCGCCGCACCCAGGCCCTGCCAAGGCCAACAGGACTACAATGGGCAACACACAATGGACCTTGTGAATCATGTCGGGGAGACTCCGCCCAGTGACGGGGTAGGATACTGCGATAGCACTAATGAATGTGGGCACGTTCACCCGACAGTTTCCCATGCCCTGATCAATGATGCTAGGAACCCTGCAACGACGCCCTGATCAATGATGCTAGGAACCCTGCAACGACCTGAGAGATCACCTACCAATCCCTTCTGTATTAAGGCATCGCCGCGCCGAAAAGCACCGACCCCAGAAACATGAGGCCGTGACCTAAACGCTTTCGGTTGCCGAATCGCCAGAATTGGTAGCCAACGGTGTGGACGGTCGCCAGAGCGACGCCCAGCAGCACCAGTTTCGCCGCGGCGGACAATGCCTCCCAGTTCCACGCCACCAGCGAAACCACTCCACCGCCGACCAGCAAGGCACCCAGCACGTACAAGGCAGTCACGGCCATCGGCCCACCTTGCTCGGGGGGAGGATAGCGTTCCAGCAGGCGTCCACCATGGCCTCCGGTTCCTTGGAATGCCCATGGCGCCCGAAGGGCCGTGAGCACCCTACTTTGCGACCGATACCACCCTTGCACGAACCGGATCACCGGCCTGGAATCGTTAGGATGGGGTTCCGCTTTCCGGCAGTATTATCCCAAAAAACGTCCCCGTCGTCGTCAATCATGGGGCGGTTGGTCGGTTCGTTGCCAGCAGGTAGCGCATCTGCCAGGCGGAAATTATTGCGACTTACAACAGCGGAAGCCTATGAAGTCGTATTTGTGCAACTGGGGATAGGAGTAGCGGTGCGACGACCGAAAGTCGTACTTGAAGTAGAAGGCACCGCCACGTATGACTCGGTTGGAACTGAGTGGATCCGCCACCCATGCGCTGCCATTCACCGGGGCATCCGTATAGCTCGAATGCCAATAGTCCTCAACCCACTCCCAAACGTTCCCACTCATGTCCATTGCACCGTAAGGACTCGCCCCGGCAGGCTTCGAACCAACAAGCATC
>CAZHDQ010000389.1:0-3805 GCA_964531595.1 uncultured Anaeromyxobacteraceae bacterium | reverse complement strand
AGCCGGGCCGTCTCGACGGTCTCGCGACGACGCTACATGAATAACCCGGGCTAAAATACCAACAAAATCGTTGAGTTCTGGCGGCTTCATATTAGTGGATTGGGCAGGGCAGATCCTTTACGATCTTTTCGTTGTCAGGAATGGGGGTTCCCATGATGCATGCATTGCCGCGCGCGGTCCCGGAGTCGCTGGTCCGGATGGCCTGTGCGTCGCCCTACCGGCCACGGAACTGCGTGTGGGAACTGACGCTTGCGTGCAACCTGCGCTGCCAGCACTGCGGGTCTCGGGCCGGTCGCCGCCGCGACGACGAACTATCGACGGCAGAGGCGTTGGACCTGGTCGAGCAACTGGCCGACCTGGGCTGCGAACTGGTCACGCTCTCGGGCGGCGAACCGCTGTTACGCGACGATTGGGAACTGATCGCGGGGGCGGTCGCCTCGCGTGGTATTCCAGTCAATATGGTCACAAACGGCACTGTGGTCGATGCGGCGATGGCGCGTCGAATTGCGGCCAGCGGGATGACGAACGTCGGTGTCAGCATCGACGGCCCGCCCGACCTACACGAAGAAATCCGCGGCTCGGGGACATACGAACGAACTGCCCGGGGCATACGCCACCTTAGGGATGCCAACGTATCGGTCGCCGTGATGACGACCGTCAACCGTCGGAATATGCCACTTCTAGGCGAGGTGCGTGACGAAGCGATCCGGTTGGGCGCATCGATCTGGCGGCTGCAACTGGGCAAACCGATGGGTGCTATGCAGGACCGCGATGACCTGGTGATTGCGCCTCGCGACATGCTGGAACTGGTGCCGCGGTTGGCCGCGTTCAAGCGGCAAGGGGGTATCGCGCTGCATGTGGGTGACTCGATAGGGTATTACGGTCCACATGATCGCGTGTTGCGCGGGCGAGGTTGGCGGGGGCGACACGAAACCTGGCAGGGGTGCCAGGCCGGAATGAATGCGATCGGCATCGAAAGCGACGGCGGCGTCAAGGGATGCCTGTCGATGCAGGCGCGGTTTGGCGACGTCGATCCGTTCCACGAGGGGACCGTGCGCGAACGGTCTCTGGCGGCGATCTGGTTCGATCCGGGGGCCTTCGCCTACAACCGGATGTTCTCGATGTCGGATCTGACCGGTGCCTGTCGATCCTGCGACAAGGCCAGTGTCTGCCGCGGTGGGGCGCGTTGCGTTGCGGCAGCCGCGATGGGTGCCCTTGGCGAGGACCCCTACTGCTGGTACCGATGGGCTGGCCAGGAAAGGTCGGTAGTTCGGACCGTTGTACACGGGGCTGCCACCGCTGCCGCTGCGTTGATGCTTTCCGTGACCGGTTGCCCCGGGGATGGTGGAACGGGTGGGCCGGACGTGCAGATGGACACGATCGCAGGCGATCCCTGTTCGGGCTGCGCAGAAGACGTGTCGTTCGTCGATAATCAGTGGACCGATCCTGGACCGGCGGATCCGGGCAGCCTGTCCGACGCGATCGACTGCGCGAACGTGTGCTGCGAATGCGACTATGGGGTCCTTCCCAATGCGGTGTGGGAGGCCTGCTGCGCCCCGGCTGATGCGGTCGTGAATGACCCCGGTCCGGCAGACCCGGGCAGCGTACCAGACGCGGCGGCGGACGTCGTGCCCGCTGATCCGGGACCGTCCGACGTGATCGACTGTGCGAACGTGTGCTGTGAATGCGATTACGGGGTCCTTCCAGATGCGGTGTGGGAGGCCTGTTGCGCCCCGGCCGACGCGGTCATCAACGACATCGGTCCGGTCGACGTGCCCGCGACCTTGGATGCGTTCGACTGCTCGCAGGTCTGCTGCGCGTGCGATTATGGCGTGCTACCTGAAGGTGTCTACGAGGAATGCTGCATCAAGGCGTGCGAGAACGTCTGCTGCGAATGCGACTACGGCACGCCGCCACCGCCCCAATGCTGCCCTTCGAAGGCACCCGGCAAATAGCAGTCCGCAGTCGCCCCTGTCCCCGCAGCCTACTCGTCATCCCAAGGAAAACGGTGCTGCGTCAGCCCCAGCGCCTTGCGCATCGCGTTACAGTCGCGGCGCAGCGGCGCGTTGACCGGCACGCCGCGGTCCTTGCGATACAGCCACGCGTCGTGTTCCTTTTCGCCTGCGGTCCAGATACGGTCGTGGTCCGGGGCCTTTTCGGAGGCCCGCAACTGGCGGCAGATCTTGCCGGCGATTGACTTGAACAGCGGCAGTGGAACGAAGTGCTCGATGTCGATCGCCAGGAAGAAATGTCCCAGCCGGTACGGTACCTTCTTACCGTCCTCGTACCCCAGGAGCCCCTTCAAAAAATTCCCATCCTGGAGCGCAGAGGACAGGATCTCGACGACCGTCGCGTAGCCGTAGCCCTTATAACCGCCCCCATCCTCGCCCAGGCCGCCCAGGGGCGTCAAAGATGCGGTCCCGGCCACCAGATCCTTTAGCGTCTGCGCCGGGTCGGTGCGGGTCTGGCCGTCGGTGCCGATGACCCAGCCTGCCGGCATCACCTTGCCCATCCGTTCGTAGGATTCGATCTTGCCCCGCTGTGTGACGCTGGTCGCGCAGTCGATCACGAACGGGAATTCTTCGTCGGTCGGGCATCCGACCGTCAGCGGGTTCGTGCCCAGCATGTTTTCGACGCCGAACGTAGGCGCGATCGACGGCCGGGCGTTGGTGCCCGTGATGCCGATCTGGCCTGCCTCAATCGCCATCAGGCTGTAGTACCCCGCAATGCCGTAGTGCGTCGAGTTGCGCACCGCGACCATGCCCAGCCCGTATCGTTTCGCCTTGTCGATGGCCATTCGCATCGCGCGCACGCCGATCACGTGCCCCATGCCGTCGTGGCCGTCGATCACAGCCGTCGTTTCGGTTTCCTTGACGATCTCGAACTGCGTCACCGGGTTCTGAATCCCGTCAGCGATCCGGTCGATGTAGATGGGCTTGAGTCGCCCGATGCCGTGGGAATCGATGCCGCGCTTGTCAGACGTGATCAGCACGTCCGCGCAGATCACCGCATCCGCTGCCGACACACCCGCCCCAATGAAGCAGTCGCGCATGAACGCTTCCATTTCGTCGAACGGTACCCAGTGGATCCGATCCTTCGTTGTCGTCTCGTTGACCATCAATCGCCTCCGCAAACACCTTGTCTCGCCGACCGACGAGGCATGCCCCTTAAATATCGTAAAATGCCGCGTTGCGCCATGAATCATGCTCCACCAGAAGGGGTTCGCAGTAGAATCTCTGCGGGGCGGACCGGGTCCTTGGCCGGTGGTGGTGCTACGCCGGAAAGGCAGGGGGCGCGTGATGCTGTTCCGCTTTTCGCTGTATGGCTTCCTCAAAAATCAACGTTATTTTGAACCTTTCCTGTACTTGGCGCTGCTGGAGAAGGGGCTGTCTTTCACATCGATCGGACTTCTGATCGGACTGCGCGAGGTGCTGGTCAACCTGCTTGAGATCCCGACTGGCGCGATCGCCGACGTGGTGGGGCGACGCCGTTCGATGATCGCGTCGTTCGTGGCCTACGTGGCGTCGTTTATGGTCCTGGGTCTAGCCACGGCGTTCTGGGTGCTCGCAATCGGGATGGCGTTGTTCGCGGTTGGCGAAGCATTTCGCACAGGTACCCACAAGGCGATGATCTTCGACTGGCTGGCTCGGGAGGGGCGCCCGCACGAACGCACGCGGGTCTATGGGTTCACCCGTTCCTGGTCGAAGCGAGGGGCGGCGGTGTCCGTCGTGATCGCCTCCGTGTTGGTCCTGGTGACAAATCGATACACCGACGTGTTCCTTTGGTGCGCGCTGCCCTATGCACT
>CAZHDQ010000388.1:0-3817 GCA_964531595.1 uncultured Anaeromyxobacteraceae bacterium | reverse complement strand
GATTTGCCATGTCGAGCGGGGTTTCGGCGCTGCAACAAGGGTTTTCAGTTGCGTGTGGGAACTTCACCCCCGGGAGTTTTTGTTCTGGCTAGACGACCGCGGTGGAAGCATTCTGGCCTATTGACGAACCGGAAATATCCGCTGATTTTTTCGATAGACAGCCCCAGGACTTGTTGTATCCCAGGAAAGCTTCGGGTATATTCGGACTGATACAATCGTACTCATGGCGTAAGTGTCGTTTGGGGTGTTGCTCGTTGGATAGGGGGAAGGATATGTCTTTGGGTAAACGTTCGGCGGCCGAGTTCCTGGGGACCTTCTGGCTTGTGTTTGGCGGTTGCGGGGCCGCGGTGTTCGCAACAGGGGTTCCGACCTTCGGGATCGGGTACCTTGGGGTGGCCCTGGCGTTCGGTCTGACGTTGCTGACCATGGCCTTTGCCATCGGTCACATCTCTGGGTGCCACCTCAACCCTGCCGTATCCGTCGGGCTGTACGTTGGCGGGCGGTTCAAGGGGGCGGAGCTGCCGCACTACATCATCGCCCAGTTGCTTGGGGCCATTACGGCTGCCACAGTCATCTATGTGATCGCGGTGGGTAATGCCGAGTTCGCCATAACCCCGAATACTCCCGGTGCGTTCGCCGCCAATGGTTATGGCGCCATGTCGCCCCAGGGATACTCTATGCTGTCGGCCCTGGTTTGCGAGGTCGTTATGACCTTTATGTTCCTCATGGTGATCCTCGGTGCCACGGACGAGCGTGCTCCCAAGGGATTCGCCCCGATTGCGATTGGACTGGTCCTGACCTTGATTCACCTCGTCAGCATCCCGGTGACCAACACATCAGTAAATCCCGCGCGCAGCACCAGCCAGGCCATCTTCGTTGGCGGCACAGCTCTCTCGCAACTGTGGCTGTTCTGGGTCGCCCCGATCGTCGGTGCCGCATTGGCCGGGTTAGCCTATCGCTGGCTGGGCGCACAAAAGAAAATCGCTTGATCCCGGCGTGCAGGAATTTTCATCAACGAAATGCGTGAAGTGCGGGGATATCCGGGTGGGTCCAAGTGGACCAGGGCGAGGCATTCTCCGGATTCGGCGCGGAGATGGTGGCTCAAGGCAGGGGCCGGCGTACAGACCAAGGAAGTCGATGCGAACCGGTTCGGGGACTACGCGAGTGCGTCCAGGGCCTCCTAGAGACCGGCCCTCAGTGTGGCTACATCATTTAGGCGCGCCGGGCGGTTGGGTGCTTGGTGGAGTGACGGCGAGGCGTGACGCCAGCAGTTCGAGGACCCGCGCCGCCGGCTGGTTCAACTGGCCTCGGTCAGGCTGGGCCAGGATTTCGGGAGCCGCAAAGTGTTGGATAAATGTATCGCGTGCCTCGTCTATCCGTCCGTCAAGCGTGAGCGCCCATACCAGGTATAGCGCTGCCGTGCTGTGGCGCATCCCGAAGGATAGAGACCGTCGAAGCCGCGGGATTGCTGCCCCCCACTGACCCGCCTCGAACCGGATTACACCGTCGCGGAACCAGCCTGTCGCCTGGGTTGCAGGGATGTCGGCGCCCTTCATTTGCTCGGCCAGCGCCAAGCCTTCAGCGTTTACCGGTTCGGCCAGGGTCCGCACGGCCAGCATCTGGCGGAGCGCGTCCTGGAAGTCCTCGACGCCGTCGAAGCGAAGCCCAATCAACCGCCAGTATTGCATTGCCCTGTCGATGTTGTCCGCGTTTTCAGGCGACCGCCGCAGGAAGACTTCCGCGTCCGGGCCCGAGTAGATGCGGACCCACAGACTGGTATCCCATCCTTGTAACGGAAACACGGGCGGCGGGAAGATGATCAGATCGAACGGGAACTCGCGGTACAAGCCTTCAAGGTGCTCGACCCGCTCCCACGTGCGGTGGGCCAGGACCATCAGGTCCCGCTCACGCTCGGTGAAATTTCCCCGCCCGTCCGAGAAGACGCGGCAGTCGGGATATAACCGGTAAAGCAGGTAACCACCCCAGGCGGACAGGTGGAAAACGCGGCCCTCGATGCCCATCGTAACCAGGGTGTCAGTAGCCCGCTCGGGGAAAGCGCCGGGCTGCTGATCCACGGACATCTGGCGGATCGCGGCGACCAGTCCGTGACGTTCGCGCACGACTGACTGGTCGTATGAAACCCAGCCCAAAACCAGCGTCAATGCCAACAGGCCCCACCGTACGGCATGGGGGCGCGTCCACCGGAAGGTCAGGTCGCGGTAGCGCCATGCAAGCGCCGCCAGGGCAACCAGGTCAAGATAGATGAATCGCGCCGTCTGGGTCGCCAGGATCGCCATCAACAATGCCAACGACACCAGGGCTGGATCGCCTGGGAAGGGGCGCCGGCGCAGCAGCGTCAGGGCATGGTCAATGGCCGCGATCCCCGCGGCAAGGAGCGTCAGATAGGGGACGGTCCCGCACACCAAGTGGTGAGGCGTCATGGGGCCTGCGGCCTGGGCGAACAGGTATGCAACGGGCGGTTGCCATTCCGGGATCAACGCGGCGCTGACCTTGACCATGTTCGATGCGCTGAGCAGGCCAGTCACAAAGCCCGGCATCGGCAACATTACCAGGCCGGATACCGCGCCCAGAGCCAGCGGGTGCAGCAGTCGGCCGCGCGCTTCGGGGGAGCGTCCGTCGGCGAGATAGGCGACGGCACGGCCCGCAACAATCGCGGCGAAGGCCAGGGGAAGCAGCACGGCACCCCCGGCGTGCAGGTTGGCCCACAGGGCGGAAACCAGCCCAACGGCTATCATGTCCCAAGCGCGCGGCAGGCCCGCACGCTCGCGCAGTCCAAGCAGCCAGGGCATCGACATGGCGAGGAAAAGGAAATTGAATGCTTCGGGCCGGATGCGCAACCGGTCCAGCGAAAGCGCGATCCCCAGCATTAGCAGAGCTGAGGCCAGCACGCGCTCGGGTGTGACTCGGCGCAGCACGGGGTACCACAGGCCGAACGCCGTCACGAACAGGGCCGCGTGGACGATTCGGACCCACGAGAAGCCGGCCCTGGCGTCCAGTTCGGACATCAGGACCTGGTACAACCACTGAAACGAGGCCCAGGGCCGGGTCGGGTCGGTCGACGTAAAAATGTCAGTATGCGGTAGCCCGCCGTGCGCGACAATCCAGCGACCAGCCGCGATGTGCCAGAAGATGTCGATGTCCCAGTTGGGGCGGAAGGCCATCAGGAAGCCGAAGCACAGCACGGCGACCACGAAAGCTGCTTGGGTCCAGGGGCGCAGCCGTGGCGGCGTCGGCATTCAAGGCTCCTGCTGCTTGGTGGGGCGTGGACCGAACAGCAGGGTGCCCACGCGGACCGTCGTGGCGCCTTCCTCGATGGCGGCCTCGAAGTCCCCGGACATGCCCATGGACAGGCCCGACAGTGTGTCATCGTTAAATCCGAGATCCCGGCGCAGATCGTCGCGCAGCGTCCTCAGGAAACGGAAATGAGGACGGGCGGCCTCGGGGTCGTTATCGACGGGCGGCACGCACATCAGTCCGGCCAGTCGCAGCACGGGTGCGGCGACGATCTGTCGGCACAAGTCAGCGGCGTCGGCCGGCGCGCATCCGGCCTTCTGGGATTCTCCCCCGACGTTGACCTCGATGAAGACCTCGATGGGTCGGTCTGGGTCAATGCGCCGGGCCAGTTCGTCGACGAGCGCGGGCCGGTCAATCGATTGGATGCCTGTGACGAAACCCACCAGTGTCCGTACCTTGTTGCGCTGAAGACCCCCCAGGAAGTGCCAGCGCGGCACCAAGCCGGTGTCAGCTAGTGCCTGCGCCTTTGCTGCGCCCTCCTGTACGTAATTATCACCAAAAT
>CAZHDQ010000387.1:0-3818 GCA_964531595.1 uncultured Anaeromyxobacteraceae bacterium | reverse complement strand
CGGCGCAGCGACCTAGCGTCCCCGCCCGAAGTGGCACGAGGGCCTGACCCGGAGCGGAGCCGGCCACCCCGAACGGACCCATCACCGGATTTGTGAAACTGAGACCGCGGCACGATCAATGATTTCAAGATGTAGAAAATTATGACGGCGGATCGCAGGCGTGGTTGAAACAAAAGCCTGCTGGGTTCGATAGGAGGTCTGGAGCGGAGCAAGCCCGTGCAACTACAACTGATGCCCGACGCGGACCTGCGCAACCCCGAAGACCCCGAAGCGGCCCGGCGGCACCTGATGCTGTGGGTGGCATTCGAGCGGGCGCGGGGTGCCGATGGCGACAGGAACGAGGAGTCCGACCGCCAGGTCATGTCCCGCGCCCGGGCCCGGCACGACGCCGATCAAAAGCAAATGCTTAGCAAAGGCTGGCGCTGCTGGATCCCCGATGCAGACCCCCGCTTAGCCCGGCTGGGCGACGACCGGCCCACTCTGCTGTTCGTGGCGGGTACGCTCGACCTCAAGGCACCCGCTGTGGGCGTCGTCGGCACCCGGCGGCCGGACGCCTATGGGAACACGATAGCCACCGCGCTGGGCGGCGCCCTGGGACGAATCGGCGTCAACGTCGTGTCTGGCGGGGCGCTCGGCATCGACCGGCGCGCCCATGAATCGGCGCTGGACGCCGGCGGGACGACGACTATCGTCCTGGGCGGCGGCCTGGGACGACCGCACCCCTCCACGAACCGCGACCTGTTCGATCGGGCGGTCGCCACCGGGTCGTGCGTCATTTCCGAGTGGCCCCCCCCGTTCCCGGCACGCGCCTTCACGTTCCCACGACGCAATCGCCTGGTCGCGGCCCTGTCCGACGCCCTCGTCGTGGTCCAGGCCGGGGCGGTCTCAGGTGCCTTGATCACTGCCGCACGGGCTCGGGCGGCCGGGGTACCGTGTTTTGCGGTCCCAGGCGATGTCTGGTACGAGCGGTCGGCCGGCGCCCTGTCACTGCTGGCCACCGGGGCGGCCCGGCCTCTGGGGTCTCCCGCCGACCTGGCGCGCGTGCCTGGGCTCGAAGCACTGGCCTGGGCGCCTTGGCCCCGACCCGGCGTTCGTCCCTGGGGGCTGCCCGGCCCGTGGGGAGCCACCGGAATCCATGGTGATACACCCGCCGACCCCGGCGCCCGCGCAGTGTTGGGCGCGCTTTCCGATGGACCACTGGGTCTGGACGACCTGGCTGCGGCGACCGGCCTGGATCCCGGCCTCCTGGCCGCGCACCTAATCGATCTGGAGGTGGCCGGCGCCCTGGTCCGACTGCCCGGAGGCGTCGTCGCAGTGCCGTCGGCAGGACGGCCCGTGGGTTGAGCCGTAAACGGAATACACGGTTGGCCTGGGACAGAAAAGGGGACGCTATTGCTCAGCCAGAAAGTCGACCACGATCCGAGCGACCATGTCAGGCCGTTCGACCGGCAGCATGTGGGTGGTGCCTGGGACCTCGACCAGTTGCCCCAGCGGCAACGTGTCGCGCACGCGCCTCGCCGCGGCGGGCGTCAGCGCCGAGGATCCGGCACCGCGGACAACCAGCGTCGGTACCGACACCTGGGCGATCCGATCCCAAAGCGATGCCGGGGTGTCCGCGAAGATCCGGGCCTCCCACGCCCGGGGATAGCGCAGTCGCAGGTCGCCGTCAGGCCCACCCAGCCCGGCGGCAAGGTAGTCGTCGAGGCACGCCGGATCCCAGGTCGCGAAGAACGGTTTGGGCGCATAGGCCTGACGCGCGGCCTCGCGAGACACCCAGTGATCTCGCCGGTTGGCCGCGTTGCGGACCAGCGGAACGCGTTCCATCCAGCCGCGCCGGCGCACGAAGTGCCAGACCATGGACCGGAACCCGGAAAACAGAACCGGATCAATGACGACCAGTGCCCGGAACAGCCCTGGGTCTTCCACCGCCGCCAGCATCGAACATACTGCGCCCAGGCTGTGGCCGACGCCCAGGCATCCACGCAGCCCCCTTGCCCTTATCCCGTGGGCCAGATCACCAACCAACGGCGCCCACCTGGGCAGTGGGATCACCGGCGCATCGGGCCACATCGGGCGGGCCTCCATCGCGACCACGCGGAACCGCGACGCCAAAACCTCGAATAGCCTCCGATAGGTCCCCGGCGGGAACCCGTTGGCGTGGGCAAAGTGCAGCGGCGGCCCGTCGCCGCCCCACTCGGTCCAGGCCGAATCGGGCACCGGTGCCTGGCCCCCAAGCAACGCGCCGTAGTCGCGGGGAGAACTCACTATCCCTCCCGATTGCGCCGGGCGAAATCCAGCGCGTTCAGGACCAGCGAATGGTCGATCCGGCCGTCGGCGATCATCGCATGGACCTCGGCCCAGGAGGCCTCGAACGTATAGATATCCTCGCCGGGGTCGAAGTTTGTCCGACCCGTCGGCGTCACGTCCAGCGCCAGATACATGTGGCAGGTGTTGCGCAGGATCGCAGGATTCGGTCGCACCGCAGCCAGGCGAACGATCGCGCCTGCCCGATAGCCCGTTTCCTCCTCCAGTTCCCGCAGGCCGGCGGTGCGAGGGTCCTCGCCTTCGTCAACCATGCCACCGGGCACCTCGATCGTGACCTCGGCCGTGCCGGCCCGAAACTGCCGGATCAGCACGACATTACCCTCGGGTGTGATCGGCACGACGTTGACCCAGTCTTGGGACTCCAGCACGTAGTAGCCGTGGTCCAGTTTCATGCCCGGCGCTTCGTAGAATTCCTCGACCATCCGAAAGATCCGGAAGTTCCCGCGGTCGACGCGGTCGATGCGGCGCCAGGGGGCAGGTTCGGGCTGTTTACGCACGGCCTCCCTCCGGTTCAGGCGATCTCCCGGAACGATGCTTCTGCAACATCCAAGATGCGGTCGATCTCGCCGTCCCCGTGAGCGACCGACAGGAAGGCCGCCTCAAACTGCGACGGCGGCAACGAAACGCCGCCCTGCCGCATCCGGTGGTAGAACCGGCCGAACCGCTGGACGTCGCAGGACTTCGCGCCGGACAGGTCCGCCACCGGTTGGTCGGTGAAAAACACCGTGAACATCGACCCGATACGGTTGATCGTCACCGGCACGCCCGCGGCCTTCGCCCTGTCCGCCAGCCCGGAACACAACCGCGCCCCGGTCTGATCGAGCCGCCCGTACGGTCGCGTCTGAGCCAGCACGCCCAGCGTCGCCAGGCCCGCGGCCACCGACAGCGGGTTGCCCGAAAGGGTGCCAGCCTGGTAGACCGGTCCGACCGGCGACACCTGGTCCATGACGTCGCGTCGCCCGCCGTACGCCCCGACGGGCAGTCCGCCGCCGATCACCTTGCCCAGACACGTCATGTCGGGTGTCACGCCCAGCAGTTCCTGAGCCCCACCGTAAGCCACGCGGAAGCCGGTCATCACCTCGTCGAAAATCAGCAGCGCGCCGTGAGCCCGCGGCACCTCTTGCAAGGCTGCGACGAACGCCTGCGTCGGCAGCACGACCCCCATGTTCCCAACGTAGGGCTCGACGATCACGGCGGCAATCTGGTCGCCCGCCACCGCGAACGCGGCCTGCAGCGCTTCTGGATCGTTGTAGGGCAGGGTAATCGTGTGCGCCGCGAACTCCGGAGGAACGCCTGCGCTGTCCGGCGTGCCGAACGTCATCGCCCCGGAACCCGCCTTGACCAGCAGGTAGTCGGCATGGCCGTGGTAGCAGCCCTCGAATTTGATCAGTTTCGAGCGCCCGGTGAATCCACGTGCCACACGCACCGCGCTCATCGTCGCCTCGGTCCCACTGTTGACCAACCGGATGCGCTCCATGCTCGGGACCGCCTGC
>CAZHDQ010000386.1:0-3827 GCA_964531595.1 uncultured Anaeromyxobacteraceae bacterium | reverse complement strand
GCGCATCGTCAGTTCCTCCGTCCCCGCCGCATAATAACATGACGGCGCCGCTCCCTTCTTGACGTTGTCGGCGGACTGGACTATCCCTTCTGCCGGCGCAGCAGCGCTATCCGGGCCGTTCGGCCCCGCTTGCAAAAGGAGCATTGAGATGGAACCGATTCAGGGAAACGCGATCGTCGGACAGTCCGGCGGCCCCACGTCAGTCATCAACCAGAGCCTTGTCGGTGTGATCGAGGCGGCGCGCGCTGTGCCCGTAATCCGGAACCTCTTCGGAGCGCGCCACGGTGTAACGGGCGTCTTGAACGAGGACTTCATCGACCTGCTGAGCGAACCAGAGGATGTGCTGGAAGAGGTGGCCCAGACCCCCTCGTCGGCGTTGGGCTCGGTTCGCAAGAAGCCGACCCGCGATGAATGCCTCCGGATGTTCGATGTCATGAAGAAGCGCGACGTACATTACTTCTTCTACATCTGCGGCAACGACAGCGCAGAAACTGTCCATATCGTGAGCCGGGTTGCCGCCGACAGTGGCTACCCGCTGTGCTGCTGGCACGTCCCAAAGACGGTCGACAACGATTTGCGGGTCACCGACCACACACCGGGCTTCGGCAGCGCGGCGCGTTTTGTTGCCAGTGCGTTCATGGGCGACAACCTCGACAACCGCTCGTTGCCCGGGATCAAGATCAACGTGGTAATGGGCCGAAACGCCGGGTTCCTGACGGCGGCGTCCGCGCTGGGGCGGCGCTGGTCCGATGATGCCCCGCACCTGATTTACCTGCCCGAGCGGCCACTGACCCGCGATCGGTTCGTTGCCGATGTCGAGGCGGTCTACCGGCGCCTGGGACGCTGCGTCGTGGCTGTTTCCGAGGGCATCATTGATGCCAATGGGGCGGGTAACAAGACTTTCGCTGAGGTTATTGCTCAGGGGGTCGGTCTGGACCGCGACACTCACGGCAATGTTCAACTGTCGGGCAGCGGTGCTTTGGGCGACTGGCTGATGGACCAAATCAAGCAGGCATTGGACAGCACGATTCGGGTCCGCGCCGATACCTTCGGCTACCTGCAGCGGTCGTTCCCGGGCGTTGTCAGCCCGACCGATGCGGTTGAGGCGCGAATGTGTGGACGCAAGGCGGTCGAATTCGCGGTCGCAAGCGGCGGTGACGGCAGCGTTGCGATGATCCGAGCCGCGGGCCCTGGCTACTCGATCGACTACCAGCCGACCGCGCTGGCGAACGTGGCCAAGGAGACCCGTGGAATGCCCGATGCGTTCATCACGCCAGAGGGCAACAACGTCACCCAGGCATTCATCGACTACGCCGCGCCGCTGGTCGGGCCGTTGCCGCCATACGGCCGCCTCAAGGGAATGCTTTAGATTTTCGGTTCACATCCCGTCACAGCTCCGGTTACAATCAGAGAGCAATTCAACGTAATCCGTCCTCGGGACGGGCAGGGGAGACCATGATGCGCCAATATACGTCCGTGCGCGTTCCAGCTCTGCTTGTGGCAATGGCCATGGCCGGCGTGCTGTCCTGCAAGGTGGATATCGAGGATGTGAACTGGGATGCGCTGCCGTCGGACCCGGGAGTTGTGCAGGATTTGGGGGGCCAGTCAGACCCGGGCCAGCTTCTGGACGACGGGGAGCGGCCGGATACGACGGTGCTGAAGGATCCTGGGACGATGGATCCAGGGACGACGGAGGATCCGGGCGTTGGAACGGATCCGGGGACCGTTGAGGATCCAGGTACGCCTCAGGACACGTTCGAGGACATCCCCTTCGTGCCGTGCAGCCAGACATTCAATCCCAGTTGCACCCCAGCGGCCTGCGACGACGAGGACCCGAAAACCGTGAACGACCAATGCGTCATGGGAGAAGACGCGCACTCGAACCCGGTTTGCAAGTGCGTGGGCTCGGCGATTCCTATCGATCCGTGCCAGGGGCTTGCCTCCGAGATGTGCGTCGACGTCGGTTGCGATGACGGAGACGTGCGCACCCAGCCAGACAACTGTCGATGGGGGACCAACGATGACGGCGTAGATGCATGCCTCTGCGCCGGCGTGCCCGGACTGAACGATGCCTGTGCGTCCGACTTGAACCCTAAGTGCAGTGCATCGAAATGTTTAGCCGGTCGCCTGATTCCAGGTCGCTGTGGCAAGGGGGGCCCGCTCGAGCGATGTGCCTGTATCCCGACCGATCCCTGCGGACAGAAGTTGAACCCGCAATGCTCGGCCGAGCAATGCGTCTCGTCAGCCGGAACGCTGGGTATTTGCGCCACGGACTTGTTGCTGGGCTGCATTTGCAAGAACTCGACACTGGATCCCTGTACCACGAGGAACAACAAGGTTTGCTCTGCGATGGTCTGCCTGCGTTCAGGGAAACTCGGGTTCGGCCAGTGTAGTCCGGCCGAGGGCGGTTGCTCCTGCGGGGCCGTCGATGCCAGGGGACCGTGCGGCAGTTACGAAAACCCGCAATGCAAGCCCGACGACTGCCCGCTGGGCGGGGGTAGGACGGGCCAATGTCGCGCGACCCTGACCGGTATGTGCATGTGCGACGAGGGCGCCGGCTAGATCCATCTGTTCGGCGTACTGCCCCGCGTTTTCATCGCGTCCATCCCCTCGCAATTGAAGGAACCATCGGGGTTGCGTATGGCCTTCGTCGATGGTAGTAACCCGGAGGTTTCAGGACAGATTCGTTCCGGCGGCACGTCCGCCGACTGAGGGAAATGCGTATCGCGAGAGGAGACCGATGTCTGACAAAAACTACCCCAGTTTCTTTGCCGATTGCATCATGCCTAACGAGGAGGCGATGCGGCGCGTCGTGGTGTCCGGCAGCACTGTTGCGTCGGGCTTTGCGACGTCCGAGCCACACACGTTCTACGCGGGCCTTTGGGACCACATCGTTCGCGAGGACATCGTCCAACTCGACATCCGTCAGGCCCTGTTCATGGCGCCCCACAGGGTTTGCCTGGGCAGCGCACTCGAAAGCCGGGGCATCATGAAGGAGGTCGCGGAGCGCTGGGCGGATGTCCCGGTGCTTGGGGCGTTTTCGCGCAAGGTCAACATGACCAGCCGGAAGCTCGAGGGGCTCAAGCGCCTAGTCGGCCACTACGAGGAACTGAAACGCCGCCGCATTACGTTCACGTCGCCTTTCATCGGGGCCGCGACCAACGCGATCATCCCTAATAATGCAATCACTCGCAGCCTGTATCCTGACTATGTCGGCCGTAACACGACTCGCACGGGCGTCACCCGGATGCAGTCCATCCACTTCCCGGACGCGGTAGACTCGATGGGCTTCGACCCCGACAACAATCCCATCGTGACCACGTTCGTGATGCCCATGACGGCACCGAACGAAAACGGCGACATGAGTCACGGGCTGGCGAATGGGGCAAACGGCGAGATCCTCGAGAAGGCGATGCGCCTGAAGACCCTGAACATCCTGATCTACATGAACTCGGAATACCCGTTCACGACTGGCTACGGTGATGCGCCTAACACGGTCAATGTCAATGATTTAGAAGGGCTGGCCCGTGAGGGGCGGCTGTTTGTGGTCGAAGACAACGGGAAACTGGCCGGCCTGCCCGCGGGCTCTCTGGGCAGCCCGTCACCCGCCGAGGTCACCATCGCCGAGAACACGGTCAACCACATCGAGCAGAACCTGCACTTCACCAAGGGGCGCGCTATCCAGGTCGGGTTCGGTGGCACCGGCGTACTGGCGATCAAGGGTCTGAAGGAATCCAGTTGGACCGGCCGCTGCTACACCGAAATGCTGGAACCGTTCACCTTGGACCTGTGGGAATCCGGCAAGATCGACGGCACGCACTTCATCG
>CAZHDQ010000385.1:0-3840 GCA_964531595.1 uncultured Anaeromyxobacteraceae bacterium | reverse complement strand
TGTCGTGGGTCTCGATCTCCTTCTCGAAGGAGGGCCCCGAAAACTGGAATACCCTCGTCGGCTGCTGGCGCACCCGTCGTCGCACCGCACCAGACGGAAGGGCGACCTGGACCTCGTGCGGAATTTCGGTCGTGATCCCATGGAACGACAGCGCCGACACGAGGCAGATCACCCCGGAGGGGATCCTCGTCGCGACCGCAACCAGGTCCGGTTGGCTCAGGGCGGGCAGGTTCGCCAGGCGGAAAAGGCCCCGCGAGACCTGGGTGATTTCGCCCGCGTCGCGCAGCCCGTAGAGGGTTTCAGGATGGATCCCGAGTTCCAGGGCGTGGGCCGTCCTCAGCATCCCTCCGTGTCTCCGGAAGGTCCGAAGGGCCGCATCCCGCGATGTTCTTGCACGATCCATTGCGATAGTTTCTACCAGTTCCGCGTCCAGAACAAGCACTTTCTATCGGAAGAACCCGGGAGGATGCTCGCTCTCCCGCCCTCGTTCGCCCCCGCCGACGCAATCGGAGCCCAGGGGAATAAGTGGTCGTTGCAGACCCTTGCTTCAGCGATCTACAAACCTTGTTTCTCTCCTTGGTTCCGACACTTACCTCCACGCAACGGACAGGCCATCCCTCCCCCCCCCAATCGAGTTCGAGTGCAGTTCCCGAACCGCCAGCCTTTGCACGGCAGGATCTGGCACTTGCATTAGTAATTCAGCCAGTTCTGCGAGTTCGAGTGCGGGGGAGATTCCCGTCGGGACAGAACGTACGGAAGGCGAACTTTCGGGTCGCGTGAGGGCCGTTTCCAGAACCCGGACCCGGGCCAGCCAGCCCACGGTCCTCTGGTCGAGGTACTCGGAATCGATGCGTCCGGCGAGCCGGTCATCGTAGGCGAGATCCATCCGGGCACGTAGGTCTCGCAGTTCCTCACGCAACGCCACGTCCGGGTCGTCGTGCCCCCCGCGATCCCCCTCGCGTTCCATCATTCCCATCAGCACGCTCCTTGCCGCAAGGACCGCACCGGCACTGGGACGCCCGGCGGCAAGGGCGTCCAGGAAGGTCCGGACGAGCACCTCCTGGTGGACGTACCGGGCCCGGTTCGCCACGGGCCTGACCGCGACGCCCGCCCGACGCGATGGGCATCACCCGATCCTGCACATGCAGTGCGGCCCCAGGTAAGGGAGAGATTCGGATCGTCGATTACTTGGATCGCGAGGAGCCGGTCCTGGCGAAGATGTTCGAGAAGCGAATGCGCGGCTCCCGGGGTTCCTATGAGAGCGAAACTCCGCGCCCGCCGCTGATGACGACAGATCGCGCCAGGGATCGCGCCAATCGCGCCAGGATCCCGCCGCCACCCGAGGCACGCCAACTCTAACGGGACCGGTGACCCCGGGCAGGCGCCGGCTGCGTTCGATAGTTTCGTTTGTTTCGACTATTGCGTTTGCAGCCCGTATGACGTATTTTATGAACTGGAGGTGCGCCGATGAACGCAACAACGACTCCGTCCGTCGAGGTGGCCGAGATTGCGCGATCGGCCGTCCGCGCTCTCTCGGCGGTTCAGCGACGGGCAAGGACCGCCAGGACCGTTTCCTTGAAGACCATGGACCCGGACGATGATCAAACCGTCACGCTCCCTGCCGAGGCATTCCAACTCCTCGTCGAGATCGTCGGCCAGATGGCGCTTGGGAACGCGGTCACGGTGGTTCCCATGCACGCAGAGGTGACCACCCAGCAGGCCGCGAACTTCCTGAACGTGTCGCGGCCCTTCCTGATCTCCCTCCTGGAGGCGGGCAAGCTCCCCTTCAGGAAGGTCGGGGCGCACCGCCGCGTCCGGATGGCCGACCTGCTCGCGTACAAGCAGCGGGACGAAGAGGCCCGACGCAAGGTGCTCGACGAACTGGCCGCCGACGCCCAGGACAACGACCTCGGGTATTGAGGAACACGAATGCCGCTGGTTGCCGTCTATGACGCCTGCGTCCTGCATCCCGCTCCCATCCGGGACCTGCTGCTCCGCCTTGCGGTCGCCGGCGTGGTTCAGGCGCGCTGGTCCGAGCAGATCCTGGACGAGTGCTTCGCCAGCATCCGCCGGGTGAGGCCCGATCTGCCGCCGGAGCGATTGGCTCGCACCCGCGCTCTTGTGAACCGCGCCGTCGCAGACTGCCTGGTGAGCGGGTACGAGACGCTCATTGACGGCTTGAACCTTCCCGACCGGGACGACCGCCATGTGCTCGCGGCCGGAATCAGGACCGGCGCCCAGGTCATCGTGACCTTCAACCTGACCGACTTCCCGGTGGACGAGCTCTCCCGCTTCGGCATCGAGGCGAGGCATCCGGACGAATTCGTCCTCGAGATCCTGGACCTCGCCCCGGGTGCAGTCTGCGCTGCCGTGAAGGATCAGGCTGCGGCCTTGAAGAACCCGCCGACGACACTCGAACAACTGCTCCTCACCCTGCAAACAGTGGGACTGCCCCAGTCCGTGGCCCGGCTCCGCGAGTTCTTCGGCCCCGAGGCCGTACCGTAGGTTCGCCTTCAGGACCTCTTGGCCTTCAAAGGATTGAGACCCCCGGGATCAGCCATAGAAACGTCTCGATTTCGTTGGGGACGCGGAGTTCGAGCGATTTGAGTCCAAGCTCTCGCAAAATAAAAACAAGTTCGCCTTCTGCATCACGTGGGTAGGATACTTCAAAGGGATAGCCGAGTCATTCGAATCTTGTGACAAGCCGGTTGGCGAGGATTCAGGCGGTTTCCAGGTGCTTCAGGACGACCACTCGAGGCTTCCCGTCCACCAGTTCGTCGGCACGCAGCGAAAATGACGTGGAATCGGGTTGTTCGATCGTCCAGTCTGCGGGTACATCCGCAAGGAATACGTCGATTGTGGCAAGCACTCCCGACGTGATTTCAGATGCGCCGTAGTGCATCGGAAGGATTGAGGTTGAGTAGCGACCGAAGGTTCTCCTCCAAGTTCACCGCGTACTCGACCGCGTTCTGCCCGTCCACGCCCGTCGCCCCGTCCTTTCGCGTGCGCCGATACGCCTCCTTCAAAAACTCCAAGTCGATGTGGTGCGCCAGCGAGGTGAATGCCATGCCCGACGCTTCCTTCGCCAGCCCCGCTACCCGTTGCAGTCGCGTTGACACGTCTTCGAGCCTTGGAATGCCCATCGTGTTTCCCTCCAACGGTTCCTTGAGCCAGTGCCCCCTTCCCTCCACCGGGTCCCGCTGAGGACGGTTCCCCGGCTTCACAGGTACTACGAGACACTCCGACTCCCTGACGCCCATCCCTTCGGCTTCGTTTCCTTCACCTTCCGGTACCGCCTCACGGCGGAGACGTCAGGGTCTCCCAGGTTCCTGGGGGACCCCCTGGTGTTCGTGCCCTGTTCTTCGACCCCGGAGGGACCATCCGGCCCGACCGCCTCGGCTCGGATGATGCTGCCTTCCGTCTTCCTAACGACGTCGGCTCCCTCGACGAATGATATTTCGGGGCTCAATAGCACGGCCCGTACACTCGCTGTCTACGCTTCGCAGGACGGGTCTCC
Organism: uncultured Anaeromyxobacteraceae bacterium; assembly: GCA_964531595.1. Classification (GTDB taxonomy): domain Bacteria; phylum Myxococcota_A; class UBA9042; order DTJE01; family DTJE01; genus DUVQ01. Next base: position 323 of record CAZHDQ010000385.1, on the reverse strand, counting down.
CCGCCACCACGCAAGACTCGCTTCCGGCTGCCGGTCAGCTTTGCCGGGCGGGGTTGGCTACCCGCTGGGTCCCACTACAAAGTTTCCGGAGGGCTCCTCGCCATCTCCTTCCTCCTCATCCAGGCTTCGCCTGGCGCAATAGGAATTTCCATCCATGAAATGCGCGAAGTGCTGCGATACCTTGGCTCGTGAATGGGCCGGGTCGATGCGTTCGCCGGTATTGAGACCAGACCTCCTGACACGGTCTCGTGGAACCACTCGTCACGCCTTGATTTGGTGGGGCGTGTCGGGCGTTTGACGGCATATAATTAACGCAACCGAAT
>CAZHDQ010000384.1:0-3876 GCA_964531595.1 uncultured Anaeromyxobacteraceae bacterium | reverse complement strand
ACGACTGCCTGTGCGAGTGGCCCAAGAATGTGGCCGGCGAATCCAAGGACGTCCGGTGCCACCACAACTACGACTGCATCAGTTACAACACTTGCTGCGCCGACCACCTCGAAATGCAGATGTTCCCCGTCAAGACCTGGGGCAAAAAGTACATCCCGACGCACTCCTACCCGCGAGGCGGCGAAAAAGATGTCTGGCGTATCCTGGCCGCCGAAAACCAAACCCTGGTGACGACGTACCCGAACCAGATTGGCAACCTGCCGATGGACCAGGCTGAGTGGGTGGATTTCGAGTCTGCCGGGCACTTCGAGATCCACGCGACAAAGCCGGTGCTGGTTGGCCAATTCCTGGCTGCCCAGGACGCGCCGGACCCGAACATCAGCCACAAGGGCCCAGACGATGCGTCTACCGGAGACCCGTCATTTATTCTGGCGGTGCCGGTCGAACAGTTCCGCAAGGAATACGTATTCCTGGCGCCAGACAAGTACATGTTCGATTGCGTCAACATCATTGCGCCGGTCGGCGTGCCGGTGATCCTGGACGGCAAGGAATTGAAGCGGGAAGAACTGACGTTCAGGCCGATCCGCGACATCCTGGCCGACCTGACCGCTTCGGATGGCAAGTTTACGGATCCCTACCAGTTGGGCAAGAAGTTCGGCGACTACCACGTCATCGGCAGTGGCGAATGGGCGGTCTGGCGCCTGATCATCCGGGACGGCGTCCACACGGCGCGTGCCGATGAGCCCTTCGGCGTAATTTCCTACGGGTACGACCAGTACGTGTCCTACGGTTACCCTGCGGGACTGAACCTGGAAGACCTGAAACTGGTCGGGGATGTCCCCTGAGCCTCAGCATTCTTGCCTTCGCCCGATGGCGCGGCTACATTCGCCTCGACATGAGCGCGACACGCGACACCCTCGGCTACCGCAACTGCCCCTCGGGTCGGACGGCGTCGGTCCGGGTATTGCTGGCGGTCGTAGCGGTGGTCGCGACGGCGGTCCCGGCACCTGCTAGCGGGGAGTTTGGCAATATCCGACGCGTGTTCTCGGGCACGGCGTACACATTGGAGCAGGGCGAACTGGCGGTCGGCATCTTCTCGCCGCTCCAGTACGGCCTGTTCGACCAAGTTACGGTTTCGACGCACCCGATCCTGGACCTGCTGCTGACGCCGAACGTTGCGATTCGCTATAAGGTGCTGGATCGTTCGCGTGTCGCACTAGGGATCGGCGCCTCCTACATGCAATCCTTCCTGTCCGGGGACGCTCGAATGGCCCCAGGCACGGTGTCGGCTTTCCCGACTCTGTCGCTGCCCTTTACCGACGAGGTCGCCCTTTCGTTCCAGGGGGGCTACGTGCTGGACATTGGGCCGGTTCGGCACGGGGTCCTGTACGGCGCCAATCTGGGCTGGCTGGTCGGTCCCGCGGACCTGCTGTGGGTTGCGGTCCAGGGGCGCTACCTGTTTGGCTCGGGGATCGAGAGGCCGACCGTCATGGTGACGTATACCCATGCCTGGTACCAACTGCGCCTCTCCGTCGGGATCGCGGTCGGCAGTTTTCCGACGCAGATCGGTACAGCGGCGACGGATCTGCTGGATTTTCCAGTGTATCCAGTGATTGATGTGTGGTGGCTATTGTGACCCAAACTCATGAAAGGTCTTGAAATGGCTGATATTTTGTACCAATGCGAGGTCTGCTCAACAAGGTTTCCTCTGACGAAGCGGTTCCAGGTCTTTCGCGACGGCGACCGAGTCCGCTACTTCTGCAGCGAAACCTGCCGGACCGCCGCCGTGACGCAGGCTCCGGTCGAGATCTGCGAGGCATGCGGCAGTTCATTCGCGATGCAGTATGCCTACCAGACGCTGCCTTACGAGGGGCAGGTCCGCAAGGTGTGTTCAATGGCCTGCCGCCGGGCGCTGGCCGAGCGGTTGTCGCCGGTTGTGCTACCGACAGCGAGGTTGTGTATCGCAAATCAGAAAGGCGGGACCGGCAAGACCACGACTGCGTTCCACCTGGCCGCGGGCCTAGCGAGGCAAGGCCTGCCTGTGCTGCTTGTTGACGCGGACCCCCAAGGCAGCCTATCCGACCTGTTCCAGGCGGCCGAAGGGCCGGGGTTGGCTGAAGTATTACGGGGCGACACCTCACTGCTGGAGTCGGCCCGCCCACTGAAAGACAACCTGTACCTGCTGCCTGCGGGGCAGGGGTTGGTCGACTTGGCTATGGACAGGTCCGTGGATGTCGGGGTGCTGCGCGCGCGGTTGAGCCCGCTGGGGGACTTCCGTGTGGTGCTGATGGACCCCAGCCCGGCGTTGTCTCCGCTGACGGAAGCGACCTTGGCGTTTGCCGGGGCAGTGCTGGTCCCGGTTTCGTGCGACTATCTGGCCATCCACGGCGTCCGGCAGTTGTCCGACACGCTGTCCGCGTTGCGTGAGCGCATGGGGCGCGTGGTCGAACTGATCGGCGTAGTCCCGACATTCTTCGATGGGCGCACCCGTGCCAGCCGGGCGGTCCTCGACATCCTGGAGCGCCACTTCCCTGGCAAGGTGATGTCCCCGATTCGTGCCAGTGCCGACGTGCGCGATACCGGAATCTCGGGCCGAACCGTGTTCGAGAAGTCGACCTCTGGCCGTGGCGCGTACGATTACCGCGTGCTGGTGGACGACGTCGGGAAGCGACTAGGCTTGCTGGACGAAAACGGGGATCCGATCGTCACGGCCTGACCGATTCCACGAAACCGGCCGAAGACGGCGTCACGGAATCGACGGACGATGCAGGGGCGTCGCTGCCCACGGTGGCTGTCGGTGCTATGGCCTGTCCCGGTTCGGGCGCCGGCACCGTTTCGGGTAGCCCTGCCTCTCGACGGGCCTCGTCGGCCCATGCCTCTACGGCTTCCAGTTCGGGGGTGGTCGTCGGCGATCGTTCGGTAACGCCGACCTCTACCCGCGCCGAGTCCCCGACGTAACCGCCGACGGTCGGTTCGACCGGTATGGTTATGGATGGGATCCGGTAATCCTCAAGCATGCGGTTGTAAAGTGACTTGGCCTCATCGGTGTCCAGGTCTGCCGCCAGGGTGCGCAGTTCGCTCATCCGGGCCGACTGGACCGCCGGCGGCGTCGCGTAGTTGTACGAGGCTCGCTGGACTTCATCGATCAGCGTCCGCATCCTGGACAGCGTCTGCGCGCGCTCACTGGGTGACAACTCGGGTTTCTTAGCGGATTCGGGCGAACCGGCGGCGGACGGCTTCGAAACCTCGGCCGCCCTTTTTTCCCCGGCGGTTTCCCCCGTTTCCTTGGCAGAGGTTCCGGGTTCCTCCATCTTCGCTTCCTCCGGCGCACCCTCCGCGAATGCCGATTCGGCCTCCACGGGTGTCGCCGCCCCGGCCTGGGCCTGCGGGACGTCCGCTGTCAGGGCCGGCCGCTGCGGCGCTGGCTGGGAGTCGTTGCGTGCAGCCGCAGTGGCCAGTAACGGTTCGACGGTGGCTAGGCAGGCCTCGTGACCACCATCCACCGGCACGGCAATGGCCTCGGCGGCGATCCCGATACAATCCCGGGGTCCGATCCGCAGCGCGTTGCAGCGGGCGTAAACGTGGCCGCGGCAATCGGTATTGATAGTGTCCGATCGGGCGGCGGCGGGTCCGGTGACAAGCTTTTCCGGGGCTGCCCCGGCCACTGGCTCCGAACCAGACAAGACCGCCTGGGACTCCAGAGGCCGCTTCAGTGCCTCGCGGTCGTCGGCTCGGCGAAGTACGTCCAGCCAGACCGGCAGCACGACCACCAGCGCCAGAAATAGGATCGCCAGCACCATCGATGCCTTGTAGTAGCGGACCCGGGCCTTGCTGCGAGGCTGAAACCGTGGTCGCTGGCTCCGGGGCCCGCCGGAA
>CAZHDQ010000383.1:0-3879 GCA_964531595.1 uncultured Anaeromyxobacteraceae bacterium | reverse complement strand
CCATGGCGCCCGGTCAGGAGGTAGCCCTCCAGCCAGCCCTCGCACTGGTGTTCACTGAGCATCGAGTCCAGCACGCGACCGGTGGGTGCCAGGAATTCGTCATTCGGCAAGGTCGCGGCGCCCCACTGGCGGTCTGTCACCTGGAAAATAGCCTCCAGGCCGTTGGACAGCGTTTCGTCCGGGCCAAAGACGCGGAAGTTCCGTTGGTCCGAGTTCAGCTTGGCCACATCGCGCAGGAAAGGTCCTAAAACATGCGCATCGCCGATACCACGCACACCCGGTTCCGGCACGTCCGCCGCGTACTCGCGAAAGTCAGGCATCCGCAGGTCACGCAGCAGCATCCCGCCGTTGGCATGGGGGTTCGCACCCATGCGGCGCGTGCCTTTGGGCGCCAGATCGGCCAGTTCCTGCTTCAGGCGCCCCTGCTCGTCGAACAATTCCTCAGGGCGGTAGCTCTTCAGCCAATCCTCAAGCAGTTCCAGGTTCCCGGGATGCTTGGCCGGATCCGAGATCGGCACCTGGTGCGCGCGGAAGGTCCCCTCGTTCGGCCGGCCGTCCACCATCTTTGGTCCTGTCCAGCCCTTCGGCGAGACTAAGACGATCATCGGCCAGCGCGGGCGCGTCGTGTCGATGTTGCTGCGTGCATTGCTCTGGATCTGCAGGATGTCCTCGATGGCTCTGTCCAATGTCGCGGCCATCAGTTGGTGCATCTCGATCGGATCGTCACCTTCGACGAAATACGGTTCCCACCCGTAGCCACGCATCAGTTGGCCCAGTTCCTCGCGGGGGATGCGTGCCAGGACAGTCGGGTTGCTGATCTTGTAGCCGTTCATATGCAGGATCGGTAAAACCGCGCCGTCGGTGGCTGGATCCAGGAACTTGTTGGAGTGCCACGCCGTGGCCAGCGGCCCCGTTTCGGCCTCGCCGTCGCCGACGACGCAGGCAACTATCAGGTCGGGGTTGTCGAACACCGCTCCGAACGAGTGACTCAGTGAGTAACCCAACTCACCGCCCTCGTGGATCGAACCCGGGCATTCCGGCGAGACATGGCTCGGGATCCCCCCCGGGAACGAAAACTGGAGGAACAGCTTGCGCAGCCCGGCTTCGTCCTGGCTGATGTCGGGGTAGATCTCGCTGTACGTGCCTTCGAGGTACGTGTTGCCCACCAAGGCCGGGCCACCGTGCCCGGGCCCGGACACGTAGATCATGCTCAAATCGTATTTTTGGATGATTCGGTTCAGGTGTACATAGATGAAGTTCTGCCCGGGGGTCGTGCCCCAGTGGCCCAGCAGCATGTGCTTGACGTCTGCCAGCTCAAGCGGCCGCCGCAGTAGCGGGTTGTCATACAGGTATATCTGTCCCACCGATAGGTAGTTGGCGGCCCGCCAGTATGCGTCCATCCTGCTGAGTAGGTCGGGCTCGAGTGCCTGCGGGGTCGATGTCATGTTTCTATCCCCTTTGTTTTCGTGCACAGGCCTAACGCGGCCAACTGTGCGCGCGTGGATTCGTAATCCGTGTGGAGGATGCTGCGGATCCCCAATCCCTCTGCGACTTGCACGAACATCGGCGTGTTCTCGATGTAGATGATGCGGCTGGCTGGTGCCTGGGCGATGTCCATCGCAAGGCGGAAGATGTCCGCGTCGGGCTTTCGGACTTGGACGAAGCACGACGAAACGAAGGCGTCCACCAGGCGGTCCAGCTTGAATGTCCGAATCCGGTGGGCATTCAGTTCGCGCGCCTCGTTGCTGACCACGGCGATCCTCAGCCCGTAGTGGGCCTTGAGCTCTGCGATCAGCGCGAGCATATCGGGATACGGCTTCGACTGCGCGAACATGAATCGCTTGAACTGCGCCCGGGTGAACGGCCGCCGCTGGTAAAACACCACCCGGTCCAGGTATTCCGCCAGCGTCAGTTTGCCTTCCTCGTAGGTATCAAAGGTCAGGTGATGCCGATCCTCCATTTCAGCGAGATCCAGTTGGAAGTGCGTCGCCGCCTTCTCGCGGGCCAAGTGACCCCATCCGTCGGTAAGCAGGACACCACCGATGTCCAGGAACAGCGTCGTTATCGGGGTCGTGTCTTTCATGTCCCTACCCGTTCACCGCTGCCACGCGATGTGCGTGGCCTCCAGGGGAATCGCCACTCCGTCGTGGTGCGGGATCACTCGCACCGTGTAATCCGTTGCAGGCCGTGTGGCAGGCACCCGGGTGCTGTAAGTCCCACCGTCGGTTGCGCCCGCACGCGGCTTCACGCGCTTCATCTCCTGATGCACCGGCGCACCGTTTTCGGTTGCGTTTGCATACAGTTCGACCCGGACTGCATCCGGCTCAAGGTTTCCAAGGTGGACCTGGACCTCGAATACGTGTTGCCCGCCATCGGTCACGACAATCACATCGCCGACGCGCAGTGAGCCCCACTCCCGATCCAGGGCGCGCAGCCAAGCGACTACCCCAGCGCCTGTTGCGCCCTTGTCGGCGGCCCGCGCGCGGTAGGCCGCCGCGGCTGGGATGTAGAACTGCTCGGTATACTCGCGCACGGCGCGGTCGGCGGAAAACTGTGGCGTCAGGCGTGCCATGCTTTCACGCATCCGCCGGGCCCATGCCACAGGGACGCCGTGCTCGTCTCGCGCGAAGAACTCGGGGATGACCTGCCCTTCGAGCAGGGCGTATAGTGCATCTGCTTCGGCCGCGTCCCAGGCGGGATCGTTGCCATGCTCCTGGCCGTCGCCCAGCGCCCATCCGATGTCGGGCTCGTACGCCTCTGCCCACCATCCGTCCAGCTCCGAGAGGTTGATGCCGCCGTTGACCAGGACCTTCATGCCGCTGGTGCCGCAAGCCTCCCACGGGCGCCGTGGCGTGTTGATCCAAACGTCCACCCCTTGCACCAGTTGTTCGGTCAGATGCATGTCGTAGTCGGCCAGGAAGATCACATGGGCGCGAGCCTCCGTCTGTCGGATGAAGCGCATCCATTCCTGGATCAGGTTCTGACCAGCGATGTCGGCCGGGTGGGCCTTGCCGGCGAGGATGAGCTGCACGGGGCGGTGCGGATTCACCAGGATTCGCATCAGCCGCGCCGGGTCGTGCAGCAGCAGGTTAGGTCGCTTGTACGTCGCGAACCGCCGCGCAAAACCCAGGGTCAGGGCGTTGGGGTCGAACAGGTGTTTCGCCACCTCGATCTCGCCGGGCGAGGCGCCGGAGGCGATCAATTGTCGGGACAGCCGTTCGCGTGCGTAATCGACCAGCGCCTTGGTCGAGGCAGTCCGGAACGCCCAGAGTTCGGCGTCGGATCTGCCGCGGATGTCGCGCTCCAAAGTCGTTTTCGTCCCCATCCAGCGGTCCTTGCCGCAGGTTGTCGTCCAAAGGGCGTCTGCCGCCGCGGAGTCCCAGGTCGGCATGTGAACCCCGTTGGTGACATACCCAACGGGAACCTCCTTTTCGGGCCAGCGCGAGAAGAGGGGCGCGAAGAGGTGGCGGCTCACTTCCCCGTGCAGGCGACTCACACCGTTGACGGCGCCGCTCCCACGGATGGCTAGGTACGCCATGTTGAAGGTCTCCGATTCATCGTCCGGGTCCCGGCGGCCGAGGGCCAGCAGCTCGTGAGGCGCGATGCCCAGTTTCTGCTCGGCGTAGCCGCCCAGGTAGTGTTCGATCATGGCCGGGTCAAAGCGATCGAAGCCGGCGGCCACGGCCGTGTGGGTCGTGAAAAGGTTCCCCGGTCGGGTGGCGGCCAGCGCGACCTCGAATGGCTGGCCTGTCTGAGTCATGAAGCTGCGGGCGCGTTCCAGCACCGCGAACGCCGCGTGCCCCTCGTTCAAATGGCAGACGTCGGGCCGCAGTCCCAGTTCGTGAAGCAGTCGCCATCCGCCGATGCCGAGGAGCAGTT
>CAZHDQ010000382.1:0-3879 GCA_964531595.1 uncultured Anaeromyxobacteraceae bacterium | reverse complement strand
CCTCCAGGAAGTGATCCAACTGGCCCTGATGGGGATTCCGGTTCGCGTGCTGTCGTTCAATAACGCCGATGACCTGGTGCTGCTGGCGGATCTTGCCCAACACGGGATTCCGCCGTTCGTGGGGCTTGAAGGCGCGATCCATTGGGCGCAGCCCGGCGAGAGCCTGACCTTCTTCAATGACGCGCTGGTTGCCTACCCGGCACCCGAGGTCTGCGACGGCATCGACAACGATTGCAATGGTCTGGTCGACGAAAATCTGTTTAAGCCGTGTACGACGGAATGTGGCCGCGGCACGTCCGCTTGCGTCGATGGTGCCTACGGGGACTGCGTCATCACCCTGCCGAATCCAGAGGTCTGCGACGGCATCGACAACGACTGCAACGGCCTGACCGACGAAGGTATCGTTGAGTCTTGTGCCACCGATTGTGGCTCCGGGCATCGCGTGTGTGCGGAAGGGGCTTTCGGTGCCTGCATCGTGACGTCACCGAACTTCGAGTTGTGCGACGGCATCGACAACAACTGCGACGGACGAATTGACGAAGGCTTCGCGGTTGGTGCCGCGTGCACCCGAGGCGGCGACGGCGACTGCATGACTTATGGTGTCTTTGTCTGCTCACAAGACGGCCTGGAAGCCGAATGTAATGCGGAAGCACCAGCCGGCACCGGCGTCGAGATCTGCAACGGTCTGGATGACAACTGCAACGGCCTTACCGACGAAGGGGACGACATCTGCGGTAGTCCCTACATAAAGTGCTACAAGGGGCAGTGCGTCCAGGACTAAGGTTCCCCCATTCATCAGTTTCAGTCCCGCTGTCGGAATTCCCTTCATGATGTGTCCTACCAACATTTTCAGTCCTCCCCATTCCACCAGTCGGTGATCCCGTGTGATGGGCATGGCTGCGTGGGTGCGATGCGACCCGGGACGTCCGGTTCTTGTGCTCGGTCTGGCGAGATTTACCTGCGGCTGCGTTTGCCTAAAGCGGTGCAGCACGCCGGTCGTACAGCCCGCCGGCCGTTACAGCCACGTCGATGTAGTCGCCGGGAAAGCCGTTGGCATCTGGAAGGAAATCGTGTTAGCGCGGCGGGACGGTGCTTGACCAGAGGTTGTTTTCGATGAAGTTGACCAGATACCAGTCCCTATTGACGGCACCCAGCGACTCGGCCCAGGGCTGGAAGTCCGGATAGGCTGCCAGGATGGTCGTACCTTCGACCGGCCAGCTCCATTCGGCCGGGATGTCCATGGCCCAGGGCAGATTGCAGATGTCGACATACCAGCGCCCAGCCGCCGGGTCCGAATCGTCCGCTCCAGTGCGGAACAGAGTCATGTCCGCTAGGCTAGTCGGCGGATGGTCGGCCAGGTGTACTTCAAGCCCGCGCTGGCCGGTCCGATAGATGAAGGGATCCCACGGCGGAAGGCCCAGGTTCGCCTGGGACTGCGGCGTCTTGAAGGTCATCCACACTTCGAACGTCGGCCCCACGCCCATGTCGCAACCTTCCTCGGTATTGAAGTAGGCGCAAGTCCGGGTGCTGGGTTCGTATACGGAGGAATCCGGGAAGACGACGAACGTCAGGTATTCCTGGTTTGCTTCGGGGGCAATCGTCACTGGGGCGGCGTCACCTATCTTGATAGTCGCGGTCTTCACGGTGTTCGGGGAAACGCCAGGAAGGGCCCATGCGAAGCCGTTCAGGTTGTCTGAACCGCGTGCGGCAAGCGTGAAGAGACCGCCCAGATCGACGATCTTTCCGCCCGCGTTCGAGACCCGCACGAACCGGTAATTCATCACCAGATCGTTGAAATCGAAATCGCCAGTCTGTGGCCAACTGTCCTCGAATACCAGGGAACCCACGCCGCTTTCCGACGGCGTGTAGAAGTCGAATGCCCGCTCGTCGTCGTCAGGGTAGTCGTCGAAATCGTCTGGCACGCCGTCCCCATCGTCGTCGCCCGGTTCGGGCAGGCTGGTGAGGTCCTCGATCTCGATGGCGTCTGGCGGGTCCGAGAACACTGTGAAGACCACGTCGTTGAAGTCGTGGTCGCAGCCCGAGTTGGTTCGAAGAATGTCTTCCATGCCCAGGACGACCTGGCCGGTCGGTTCGTCCACCAGCAATACGGTGTGGGCCTGCAGCGTGGGGTTGTGTTCGTGATTCAGCAGTTTCAGCGTATAAAAGATCCAGTCGCCACCGGGCGGTCCCCCAGTCGGGGCGGTCGTGACGCCCGTCTTCGAAGAGAACCCGTCGGCTACGATGAAGAAGCCCATGTTCGTGCCGGCCTCGAATTCGCCCAGGTACCAGGACTCGCCGGAACGCAGACCTGCCGAATTACCCCCGTCGTTGTAAAACGACGCGTTCGGCAGAACCGCCGTTTCGCGCACGTCCATCTTCGACATCGGAGCCTCGCCGTCCTGGAACGTGAAATACCCGAAACTGTTCTTGTAGCCGGCGCCCTCATGGATGAACCGCACGTAAAGGCGCGCGTCCTTCTTGATGCGCACGTTCGCGCCGTAATCGTCCGAAATCAGGTTCGGGTTGGTATTGCGGATGTCTCGCTGTTCTGGAAGACCCGTGGCCAGACGGGTCAGGAAGTCGGTCGGCGGAATGACGCGCCCGGCATTGGCTTTCGGGATCCCGGTGGAATCGTAGTTGGACGAGAATGGCATTTTCAGGAAGGTCCACGTCAGGTTACCTTTGCTGTCGTACGTCGTCGCGAGCGCGGCGGCGGACACGGCAAGAACAAGCAGGACCGAGGCAAGTCGAAGTGTCCTCATGGTCATTCCTCCCCGCCGAAAGTGACGTCGATGCGGCCGGATTCAGCAGGAACACGAATACGATTTCGCGTGCCCATGATTGATGCGACCACGTTCACGGCGGTTTGGTAGGACGGGATTACGATCGGCGATTCCCAGGCACCGTTCGCATCCGTCATGCCGCGGCCAAGCAGCGTCTGGTCGCCAGGCAGCTCCTGGTCGTCGTACACCGAGACTACGACGTTGGGCCATGGGTTATTGTCCAGTTGCAAGACGGTCACCGCGACGACGAAGTCGTTGGTCAGGTCATAGTTGAAATGACCGGGGACCCAGAAATTCGCCGCGAGGCAATGGCCCGTGCAAGTGAGGTCTTTCCAGTTCGATGCCAAATCCTCGACCTGGAAGACATCGTCGACTTGGAAGATGTCATCAGGAATTGTGTTCGGCCCGCCTGCGTTTCCGCACCCGACAAGAAAGGCAATGGCAGCCACAAGCACCCCGACCTTGGTGGTTTCCATGGAAGCCTCCATCAACAGATCGATGCTAAAGGATAACTTATCAATTTCAAAATTTAAGTGAGGGGGGGCGGAGTCGAAATTCAGTGAAGTCGGTCCACGAAATTTCGTCCGCAGAGGCTGGGGGGGGGGCTTCAGGCCTTCAACCGTCGCCTCGACCGGATCGCGAAGAGGCCCAGCAGGAGCAAGAACGACGGCAGCCCCATAGCGGACGAGCCTGCCCCGCAACCGCCGGTGGATCTACGACCGATGTCCTCGGGCGTTTCCGACCCCGTGTCTTCCAGGTTTATGTTGTCAGATCGGTGGGTGCCTGGGTCCGTGGCTGCGTCGGGGCCGGCGCTGTCGGAAGGTGCGTTCGAATCCTTCTCGGCATCACTCCCATGGTCCGAATCGGTCAGGCCCGGATCGCCGGTCGCCGCATCTTCTTCCTGCGCGTCCGGTTCGATCACGTCCAGGGGCGGGGCAATGCAATGGCCCTGATTACAATCGAGGCCATCGGAACACTGTCCACACATGCCGCCGCATCCGTCCGGGCCACAGACCTTGCCGACGCAGGCAGGCATGCAAAAATCGCAGGTGATCGGATGCGTTTCGTCGGGGTCCCCGCCCTCGAATCCGCAATC
>CAZHDQ010000381.1:0-3882 GCA_964531595.1 uncultured Anaeromyxobacteraceae bacterium | reverse complement strand
AAGAAAGGCCCCGTGCAACAGCGCGTTCACGTCGAACTTCAGCAGCGCGGCGCCTACCTTACGGAAGTCCAGAAAGTCGCCCTTGCGATATCCAGCCTCTTTCTCAAACCGTTCGGGGAATCCGGTCTGCTTCGTCATGATGAACGGTGAATTGAGCCGATGCGCTTCTACCAGCGAAGTGGTCCGAGTATCGGTGCCGCCGGTCAAGGTGACTCGAATGAACGGCAGACCTTGCAGTTCCGGGATCAAGTCCCCGTCAGGCCCGATGCAAACCAATTCCAAACGGTTCGCCATGGACTGCGCTGTCTCGACCAGCAGCATGCGCGTCTTGTCGGGAAGGTCGTAGCGAGCGTGACCGATATCGGCAAAGCCGGTCGGCTGAAAACGCTCGCCCTGGACCGGGGCCAGATCCACATCCATAAGAAGCCGAGAAACCGATTGCAGATGTTCGAACATGGAAACCTCCTTGCCATCAAACAACGATTGAAACTGCGTCATCGGGCTTCAATACCCGCCTCTTCCACCAGGAAACACGGGCAACCGGCACCAACAGCGCGGCTGCCATCCGGACAGGGTCGAAATCGACCCAAGGATCGAAGTCTTTTGGTGCCAGGCCTTCGACTAGCAAACGGTGACGGGCCAGCCCAAGCGCCGCAAGTGCGTGCAGCGGATCGCCACGCGCAAGCATCGGCACGACGCGGGGTTCGGGCGACACATCCACTCCCAGAATGCCTCGCGGAAGGAACAGAAGTTTCAGCAGGCACCATGCCCGCGAAAGCGGCTGCTGGGGTACCAAGGACTGCCCGAAAGTCGCCGGTGCCACCCGATCCCAGCGGACCAGCGTCAAGCCCCAGAGAAGCGCTTCCAGCCGGGCATCGTCGGTCAATCCCCGCAGGAACGCGGCAACGTCCATCGGCGATGCAAGCCGTTTCGATACCAGCGGGACCCCGGGCAGTCGATTCGACGCCCCGTCGGTCATTCTGCGTTCCAACACAGAGGCCAGACGCGCCGCTACGGACGGGCCCCGCCATGCCCTCTGGCCCGTGCCGTTGACCCAGGTCCAACTGCGCTTCGGGTCCAAAGGCATCAGATTCGCAGCGAACGAACCAACGTCGCCATACGGACCGATCGATGCAAGTGCCGCCGCCAGGCGGAATTCGGGGGAACCGTCGTCCAGCACTGAAAGCCACTTGGGCGATAGTGCGGGGCGTAGCGGCGACGAAAGACGATCGCGTCCAGCCGCGGAACCGGCGACCTGGGCGGACCACTGCTGAACGCGGCCAAGTGCAATGATGACCTGCTGGAACGAATCGGTGTTTCCGCGCAACGCTACCTGAAAAAGCGCTTCTTCAAGAAGACGGTGGGCGGATTCCAGACGTGCAGGGGCATTCTTGGCACGCGCTAGTCCAGCGATCCTACCCACCAGAGGGTCGATATCATCCAACAACATGACAGACGCCATGTGCCGAACCGGAATACGGCCCATCGGAAGCGCCACATAAGAATCGCCTCGGCGCTTCAGGAAGCCAAAACGTACGAAGGACGCAATCCCACGGTCCACTCCGAAGGTCGCGATTGCACGAGCCATGTCGGTGCCGTTGCGCGCTGCTCGACCTCCGACCGTGGCTCGTCCCTCGCGGAACAGGTAGGCCAGCTCGGCATAACGCGCGGGACGGTCCCACAAGGGCTGCCAGGATTCGGCACGTCCGACATCCTGATCGGCAGACGAAGCAAAACCGACCCGCGAAATGGAAACCGTGAACGGCGATGTTGCGTTGGTAGAAAACGCCCCCTGCCGTCGAACGACCGACGAGGCCAAGGTGACCGCACCTTCCATGGACAACACGAAGTCCCAGGGATTGATGGGCACGTTCTTGTGCTCAAAGCCCGGCCCCTGGTTGAATCCGCCGGCACGCCCAGGTTGGAACTGCCCGATGCTGGCCTTTGGCAGCGCGGCGAGGGATTCGCCCATCAGAGCCCCCGCGAGAAGGCTTCCCGACAAGGCAGGTTCGCCAAGCAGCAATGCCACGATGTGCTGCATGAAATTGAGGGTGTAGTCCAGGCGGCCCTCGTTGCCCCCGGAACCCAGGATGGCAGCATAGGTCGGCTCCGCGGAATCGGTCAGCGCGAAGGCGGCGTCAATCCACGGCAGCACGGATTCTGGGAGGCGGTTCCGACAAGATGCCAGCAAGATGTTCTTGTCGCCGGACCGTTGATTGCTACTGAGGAACGAAACCGCCTTGCCAAAAGTCCTGGACCACGAGGCCAACACTCGGTCTGCTTTCAACGCGCGCGTTCTTTCCGCGAATTCGTCCAGAGTCAACGATTCATACCCTGGTCCAAGAACGGACTGGACATGCGCATCGTGGATGTCCAGGTCTTGCTGCAAGCCTTTTGCCTTACGGCAATCATTGGTGTCGTCGTTGGCGCCGGCCTGCTTTCGAACAAATGCCATGACATCGATGACAGTTTCGGGGCTTTTGGGTAGTTCGGGCAACGCGAATACCGCCTGGATGACCGTTCGATAGTCGGACAACCGCTCGTTTTCGCTGCTCAGGATCGCGTTCATTGCATCCCGGTTGTCCTTCGGATAAAAGCCGCTGCCCCCGTTCCAGGGCGCAACCAACGGCGTCGGCCGATAGCGGTTTACAAAGAAATCCGTCAGGCCGGACCCATCCAAAGTCGAGTGCAACACGAAGCGATCGCCATCCCATCGACCACGGGCTTCCGGGTCTGCCTGTTCTGAAACCAAACGCAGCACTGCGAGCGCCTTCAGGTAACCCGTCAGCGGTTCGGGCGTACACCCTTGCAAGACGATTTCATGCATGAGTTTCACTCCTTGCCGTGTCGGCGGCACTTCCTCGCCAGTCGGCGACCCGAAGCAACGATTCCATGAAAGCCAGGCGAAACGGCCCGAAGGCATCCAGCAGGCGCGACGTCCTGTCCACCCAGGATTCCAACCCATCGGACGAAGCACCCATTTCCATAATCTCCAGATCAAGCGCAACTGCTGGGGCAAGCACGGCGCCTCCCAGCAAGATCTCGGGAAGCAAATCTTTGTCATGAATGCCGCAGCAGACCCGGCGTCCAGGATCCGATGCGGCTTCGCCCGGCAAGGCCCGAAGCGCCATCCTCACCTTGCCGTGATGTGCTGCGACCAGATAGGCGGCCAGATCCGGAAGGCCCCCTTGCAGCATCGCGAGCGCACTGGCGAGTTCGTGCCTGATCCTGGGCCCACGCGTACGGCTCCAGGCGCGGTTCGGGGCCTTGGCCACGTCTGATCGATCTCGCCATTCAGGCGGACGGGATTCGGCCGAGAGACGCGCCTGGAACGCACTGATAGCCTTGCCTCGGTCGTGCCAGCGGGCGGCCGTGAGCAAGGGTTCTATTTCATCCGCGGACAATCCAAGAGCATCGTTCATCCCCGCCAACGCGAGCACGACATGATCCGTATGGGTAGCAATGTCCTGCCATTCCCCTTGGCTGGCTGGGTCCCGGTTCTGCGCATCGAAGGCGGCCTTTCGGGGCAACGCCAACACGGGGACTGGCTTCTTGTGCCGCGCGTCGAAGCCTGCATCGACCCGGTAGCCACCATCGGCGGCACGGCACCGCAGCATTCTGCCGGGCCGCACATCCGATTCGGCGGCCTGCTTCCACCGCTCCTCAAGTGGGTCGAACCATTCGACCGTTGCGCGCTTCACCAGTTCTCTGGCCGCATAGATGGGCACCGGGCACAACTCGTCGCGAACCGGCAGGGGGTCGTCCTCGGATGGTGGGCCCTCCCGCCAGTACAGGAACAGATCGGCCTGGGCGCCGTCTCGGATCCACCGCTGAACGTCCAGATCTGTCCCTGTCAGATCAGGCGTCGTTGCGAACAACTCG
>CAZHDQ010000380.1:0-3886 GCA_964531595.1 uncultured Anaeromyxobacteraceae bacterium | reverse complement strand
TACTTGTTACAACCGGTCCGGATGATAGCAGGAAACGAACAAGCCGTCGGCGGTCAAGTCGCGATCAAGATTGGCAAACGACGATATTGTGCATGATCACGCGATACCGTGCGCGATCAACGGATCGCGAAGTAACGCGCGTTCGGGTGGTGGAACACCAGGGCCGAAGTGCTCTGTTCGGGGACCATCTGGAACGTGTCGGTCAGCGACACGCCAACCCGATCCGCCCCCAGCAGTTCCAGCAGACGCGAAGCAGCCGACAGGTCGGGGCAGGCAGCGTAGCCAAACGAATACCGGCAGCCACGGTAGCCTTTCTTCAGGATGCCGGTAGGGTCCGACGCATCGCCGTCGGCAATACCCAGGGCCTCGCGAATCCTGCGGTGCAGCCATTCGGCGGTAGCCTCGGCCAGTTCGACACCGATCCCGTGCAGGTACAAGTATTCGGTGAAGGCGTTGTTCGCGAACCACTGGGCCTCGCGGCGTGACACGGCGGCGCCGGCAGTCGCGACCTGGATGCCCAGGACATCGCGACGGCCGTCCGACAGGGGCAGCAGCCAGTCGGACAGGCACAACTGTGGTGCGACGGCCTGCCGCGGGAAGCTGAAGCGTGCGACCTCGGTGCGTCCGTCCGGACCGAACACGACCACATCGTCGCCGTCCGCGTTAGCCGGCAGTACGCCCCAGACCCCCGCCGGCATCAGCACACCTTCGGCCGCGTACCGCGCCAAGCGCTCCTGGAGCATCGGTTCCAGTTCCGCCTCGACCTTGCGTCGCCATTCCTCGTCCGACATTTTGCCGCGCTTGATCTGCCATTGACCCCGAAACAGTGAGGTCCGATTCACGTAGCGGACCACTTCGGCCAGTGGTATCGCAGGTTCGACCCAGGTGCCGAGAGCTTCGGGACGCGGCACCTGAGCCACCGGCGGCACGGCCTCGCGCTCGCCGAGGGCTACGATTGGCGCCACGCGCACGGGCCGAGGCACAGGGGCCACCAGTTCGCCAGCGACGACCGCGTCCATCGCCGCAAGCCCCTCGAAGGCGTCGGCACAGTACAGGACGGGACCGCCGTAGGTTGCCGCTAGGTCGTCATCGACGTAGCGCCGGTTCAGAGCGGCACCCCCCAATAGCACGGGCGTCGACAGCCCCCGTCGCCGCATCTCGATCAGGTCGTCGCGCATCACGATCGTCGACTTGACCAGCAGGCCCGACAGTCCGATCGCGTCGGCCCGCTCACGCTCGGCAACCTCCAGGATCGCATCGATAGGCTGCTTGATGCCCATGTTGACGACGCGATAGCCGTTGTTGGACAAAAGGATGTCGACCAGGTTCTTGCCTATGTCGTGGACGTCCCCGGCAACCGTCGCCAGGACCAGCGTCCCCCTGCCCATGGCCGCGGCTCGGTCCATGTGCGGCTCCAGGTGAGCGACGGCCACCTTCATGACCTCGGCGCTGCGCAGCACGAACGGCAGTTGCATCTCGCCGCGCCCGAACCGTTCGCCGACTGTTCTCATAGCGTCCAACAGGCAGTCCTGGATGATCGACAACGCAGGCCGGTTACGCAGTTCCTCGTCCAGCGCCACGTCCAGCCCGATGCGATCGCCGCGAATCACGTGGCGGCGAATCCGCTCGGCGGGTTCCAGGGCCGCAATCTCACGAACGGCATCGACACCCGCGCCGGCCCCCGCCTCGAAGGCCTCCAGGAACGCGTGCAACGGGTCGTGCGCGGGCGCTGTCGGCGGCAGGACCAAGTCCCGCGCCAGCGCCTTCAGTTCGTCCGGGATATCGGACAGTGGCAGTACGCGCCCCGCGTTCAGGATCGCGGCGTCCAGCCCTGCCTCCAAGCAAAGGTGCAAAAACACGCTGTTCAGGACCCGTCGCGCCGGGGGACGCAATCCGAATGACACGTTCGACACGCCCAGTGTGGTAAACACCCCGGGCAGTTCAGCCTTGACCCGTCGGATCGCCTCGATTGTCCGTGCCCCCGCATCACGCAGCGACGAATCCCCGGAGCCCAGTGTGAACGTCAGTACGTCCAAGAACAGGTCCGACGGCGAAAAGCCGTGCCGATCGACGAGGTGGTCAACCAGGCGGTGCGCTATCTCCAGTTTCCGGTCAACCGTCATCGCCATGCCGGTTTCATCGATGGTCAGAGCAACCAGGGCCGCACCGTGTCTGCGGGCCAAAGAGGCAACGCGATCCAGACGGGCACCCCCGTCCTCGAAGTGGACCGAATTGACCACCGCGCGCCCCGGCCACGCCACCAGCGCGGCCTCGATGGTCTCGATTTCGGTGGAATCAATCATCAACGGCGGTTCAACAACCTCTCGCAATCGCGGTACAAACGCCGCCACATCTGCCGTCTCGTCGCGCCCGACCAGCGCCAACGACACGTCCAGCAAGTGGGCGCCCTCTGCGGCCTGGTCGCGCGCCACAGACACCATGCCATCCAGATCCCCGGCGACGGCTGTGTCTTTGAAGGCCTTGCTTCCATTGGCGTTCGTCCGCTCACCGATGATCAAAGGCCGCGGTTCCTGGGCGAACGGGACCGCGACGAACAGCGACGAAGCCGACGGAGTCCGTGGAGGACGGGGCGGCGCGGCGGGAAGGCCTTTGATGGCCTGGACCATAGCCCGAATGTGCGCCGGCGTCGTACCGCAGCAACCGCCGACGAACGCGACGCCGAAATCGGCCACGAACGTCCGCATCTGGGCAGCGAACGCATCGGGTTCCAGGTCGTACACCATCCGGCCGTCCAGGTTCTGTGGCAGGCCGGCGTTCGGCAGCACAGCCAGAGGCAACGGGGACAAGCGCGACAACTGCCGCAGCACCGGGTGCATCCCTTCGGGCCCCTCGCCGCAGTTCAGCCCAAACACTTCCACGCCGGGTAGAGACGTAATCGACGTAACAGCAGCAGCCGGGTCCGTCCCCAGCAGCATCGTGCCACGACGATCGATCGTGACCGTGCAGATCGCCGGGATCTCCCGGCCCGCCGCAGCCATCGCATCCCGAGCGGCCATCAGTGCGATCCGGGCCTGCATCGGATCCTGGCAGGTTTCGACCTGGATCAAGTCGACGCCGCCCTCCAACAATCCAGCGACCTGTTCACGGTAAGCTGTGGCCAAGTCCGCGGGTGCGATCTGGCCCAACGACGGCAGGCGAGTCCCCGGACCGATTGACCCCGACACGAAACGCGGTGCCCCAGGACGCGAGAACGAGTCGGCGGCACGGCGCGCCAGCGCGGCGGCCAGACGGTTCAGTTCACGAGCCCGATCGGCCAGACCGTATTCGGCCAGCACGATCGAGTTTGCCCCAAACGTGTCGGTTTCGATGACGTCAGCCCCGGCATCCAGGTACGCGCGATGAATGTCATCGACCACGTCGGGCCGCGTCTCGACCAACACCTCGTTGAGCCCGTCCAGCCCCCCGAAATCAACTGGCCCCAGGCCACGAACCTGGACCTCGGTCCCCATCGCACCGTCAAGTACTACCGCACGAGACCGCGCCAGATCGCGGATCAAATTTCCCATTGGCGCCTCCACTGCGGGCCCCACGCCCGTACACTGCTGGATTATCCCGTGCCCCTCCGGAATGCAACCGGGATTTACCGCTTGCCGCAAACGGGGCCGAGCGAGGCAGTGGACAACGCACTGGAGCAAGTCGAATCCCGACCAAGGCGGTGGCGCCTTGGCTGCCCAAATCCACCGTCAAACCGATGACCGAGGTCGGCGAGACAGGGTCAACTGCAAGGCGACAAGCCGATTTGGGCGCAGGTGTACTTGCTGTACATCGAGCACCAAATCGGTGAAGGCAACGCAGCAGATGGCCCTGGAACGCCGGCCGAATCGCGGCGAAGGTGGATTTGGGGCTGCTCCCCCGGTTGAAGGAA
>CAZHDQ010000379.1:0-3889 GCA_964531595.1 uncultured Anaeromyxobacteraceae bacterium | reverse complement strand
AGCTCCCGGCGGAGGAGAAGGCCCCGTGCCACTCGGGAAGGGGCGGGGGGGGGTGTCCGGAGCGGAGCCGGCCACCCCGACCGGACCCCTCACCGGATTGGTGAAACTCCGACCGCGGCATGATCAATGATTTCAAGATGTAGAAAATTGTGACGGTGGATCACGAAGAAGGGGTCGTAGGCAACGGTGGTCTACTCGGTTGACGTGCCCAAGGCCGTCTTGGGCCGCCTCCGCACGTTAACAAGGGCCTTGCGGTGCGCCTCGTGCAGATCATCCCGCGTGACGATGCTGTAGTGGCACAAGCCCGTTATGGGCGAGTGGCCCATGTAAAGGCAGTGATGCTGACTCGCACCCTGGTCAGGGCTGGGAACGCGCTTCTGAGCGAGGTGAAGTGCCAAATGATCGTTGCCACGACCAACGACACCCGTACGCCGAGGACGACCTCTGGATAGTCCGGCGCCCGCTGGAGAACTGGGTGCTGTTTCGGGCCGTGCGGGGCATTTCCGGGGCAGGGGCAGGCTACACGTTGAACCTGAAATTGATGATGTCGCCGTCCTGGACGACGTATTCGCGACCTTCCAAGCGGTACTTGCCGGCCTTCTTGGCGGCGGCTTCCGAGCCTAGCAAGATGAAGTCGTCGTATGCGATCACCTCGGCGCGGATGAAACCCTTTTCGATGTCGCTGTGGACGGCCCCTGCGGCACGCGGCGCGGGCGTCCCCTTGCGGATCGTCCATGCGCGGCACTCGTCTTCGCCGGAAGTCAGGAAGGACATCAGCCCCAACGCATCGTAAACTTGGCGAATAACCACTTCCAGCGCGGGTTCGCGGATGCCCATCGCCTCCAGGAAGTCCGGCCGATCCTCCTCGGGCAGTTCCTGGACTTCGGCCTCGATCTGGGCGCAACACGAGAACGTCGGCAGGTCACGTACCGGCATCCCGAAGCGCGCCAGTAAGTCCTCGGTCGCGGTCCCGGCATCCCCTTCGGCCACGTTGGCGACGACCAGGATCGGGCGTGCCGTCAGGAATGCATAGGTCCGCAAGGATGGTTCGGCCGACAGTTCGGCGTCCTCGACGATCCGCTTCCCGTCATTTAGCAGCGCCTGGCAGCGTTCCAGCGCGGTGCGTTCATCGGTATCCATGCCCGGTTTGCCCTTCTTGCGGTCCAGCGCGTCGCGTTCCAGACGCGATTCAAGAACCATCAGGTCGGCCAACGCCATCTCGTCGATAATCGCCTCGACATCGGCGCGTGGATCGCACAGCCCTTCTTCGTCGAAGGCCCGTGTGACCAACAGGAATGCGTCCATCGGCTTGACCAGGTTCAGGAAGGCCGCGTCCAGCGTCGAGCCCTGACCGGGCCGCTTCTCGCCGGTGCGAGGTGCCTGCGCTTCGACGACCTCGACCTGGGCGAACACTCGCCGCTTGGGCTGGTAGATATCGGCCAGTCGGTCGACTCGGGTGTCCGGCACGCGCACGATGCCCAGGTTCAACGCCCCGTGCTCACGCGAGGTGCCTGGGCCGATGAGCGCGCGAAACATCGTAGTCTTGCCGCTTTGGGGCAATCCGATAAGGGCAACCTTCATGTGGATTTCCTCGTAAGGCCGCGCGTAGGCCACGCCGCCTAAAGGTATTCGGTCTGGCTGCGGGCCTTCAGTTCTTCGACGACGCCTTTGACGTCCTGTGTCCGGTCCGCCGGGCACACCAGCACCGCGCCACGCGTGACGACCACGACCATGTTGTGGAGGCCCAGCGTCGCAAGCAGGCCGTGTGAGCAGTACAGCACGCTTTCGGACGAGTCTACGGCGACGACCTTTCCGTAGACGAAGTTTTCTGCCTCGTCGGTCGGAAATTCTGTCAGGGCGCGCCAAGTACCCACGTCGCTCCACCCGAAAGACGAAGGGATCACGACCAATCCCTCGGCCTTTTCCATCACACCGTAGTCGATCGAGATGTCCGGCATGTCGGACCAGCAGGCCCGGATCTGGTCCGGGTCCGAATCCTCGCCGAAGTCCACGTCGGCCAGGCGGTCAACGCAGGCGGCCAGTTCCGGCAGGTGGGCATGGACCTTGTCCAGGATGGTGTCGGCGCGGATGATGAAAATACCGCTGTTCCAAAGGTAGCGGCCGGCCTTCAGGTACGATACCGCGGTCTGGTGATCTGGCTTTTCGACGAACGCCTGGATCAGGCGGGCGCGATGCTTGGTTTCCATGGGAACAGGGTCGGCCTCGAAATCGCCGAAGCGGATATACCCGTAGCCAGTCTCGGGGTGCGTCGGGGTAATGCCCAGCGTGACTACGCGGCCCCTGGCGGCATGCGTCGCGGCCGCCTCCATGATGTCCAGGAATCCCTGGTTGTCGGATACGAAGTGGTCCGAGGGCAGCACGGCGATGATGGCATCAGGGTCGCGCGACAGGATGCGATGGGCCGCCACCGCGATGCACGGTGCCGTGTTGCGGGCCAGAGGTTCCACAATCAGGTTGCGTTCGGTCAGGTCCGGGAATAGCGCGCGCAACCGCGGTGCCAAGCCCTTTGACGTCGC
The DNA here is from genome assembly GCA_964531595.1 of uncultured Anaeromyxobacteraceae bacterium. Classification (GTDB taxonomy): domain Bacteria; phylum Myxococcota_A; class UBA9042; order DTJE01; family DTJE01; genus DUVQ01. The sequence continues at coordinate 1,352 of CAZHDQ010000379.1, read as the reverse complement.
GATGAGAATGCGGTCGCTTGGCACAAGTGGCCGGATTCGTTCGTAAGTTTCCTCGACCAGCGTATTGTCCGAAAACAGTTTCAGCAACTGTTTCGGGTGGTCTTCTCTCGATAGGGGCCAGAAGCGGGTCCCCTTGCCGCCCGCCAGCAGCAGTGCGTACAAGTGATCCTTCGGATTCATCGGACACCTCCAGACCGATCAAGGTTGCCACAAGCGGCCGGGGAAGGCAAACGGCGTCAGGACGGGCCGAAACGACTTTCGGCGTTGTCGCTTCGGGCTGCGGGGTGGCCGTTGGTTGCACTATACGCCCATAGGGATCGTCCGGCCGCAGGTACACCGGCCGTCCGGGCCCAGCACCATCTGCGTCGTGAATCCGGAACGCTGCACGACAACCCGCCCGCAATCCGGGCATCGAGTGTCATTGCCTGAACCTGCAACATTGCCCAGGTACACGAAGCGCAGGCCAGCCTCCAGAGCCGTGTCGCGGGCGCGTTGAAGCGTGGACGGGGGCGTTCGTGGCCGATCGAGCATCCGGTGGTCGGGATGGAAGGCCGATAGGTGGAGCGGCGTATCGGCCCCCAGGTGGTCGCGGATCCAAGCGGCTGCGGCGGCCAGGTCGGTCGGGTCGTCGTTGACGCCTGGCACGATCAGGGTCGTGACCTCGATCCACACGCCCAGGCCCTTCATGCATTCCATCGCGTCGAGCACCGGGACCAGCGATCCGCCAGTGAAGCGTCGGTACACGTCGTCGCTGAACGCCTTCAGATCGACGTTTGCCGCATCGATTCGCTGGTACAGGTCGCGGCAGGCCAAAGTGGCGATAAAACCATTGGTCACTGCGACGGTCCGCAACCCGGCGGCGTGCGCGGCATCGGCGATGTCGGCTGCGTACTCCGCGAAAACGGTAGGCTCGTTGTAGGTAAAGGCTACTGATGCGCAGTCGTGGGTCACGGCCAGTGACGCGACCCGCTCGGGCGGCAGTTCGACAAGGCGTTTCGTTTCGGGACGGCCGCGCGACAGACTGCAGTTCTGGCACCAGACGCAATCCAGATTGCAACCGACGGTACCGATCGATAGCGTGCGCGAACCGGGCAAAAAATGGTTCAACGGCTTCTTTTCGATGGGATCGACATTGACCGTCGCCGGGCGCCCGTAAACATCCGAGAATAGCGTGCCGCCTGCGTTGGAACGGACCCCGCACCAACCGCGTGCGCCGTCCGCGATGCTGCAATTCCTGGGGCACAGCCGGCAGATAACCCGGTTGCCGGCCGATGGGTCCCAGAAGCTTGCCTCGTGTGGTGCGGGCGTCTCCATGACCTGGATTATAGCGGTTGAGGACGGGATCGGGATCC
>CAZHDQ010000378.1:0-3891 GCA_964531595.1 uncultured Anaeromyxobacteraceae bacterium | reverse complement strand
AGCACCAGGAGCACAACGTATGGAAACATCAGGATGCCGAACGACAGCCCGGGGTTGATGACCGCAGCCGCCATGACGTGCAGGAAGGACAGCACGTACATCTGCATGAAGTCGCCGGCGTCCCTAAGCATCAGGGACTTGACCGCACCCAGCAGCACGGCAAACGCGATGGCCCAGTAAAGATAGTCGCCGCCCGCGAAGGCCAACCACATTGCCCCGACGCCGGCCAGGGCCGTCAGCACGCCGGCCGCCGCTACTGGCGCACGCGAACGAAACCACGGATACGTCCGCCAGCCCACGACAGCCACCAAGGCGGCGCCGCCGGTCAGAGCCAGCGGAAACTCGCTGGAGAAGTGGATCGCTGCCAGGCCGGTCCAAACCACCGCGATCGTGGCCAAGCGATGCAGACGGTCAAACGTCATGGCCGCACCCACGATACGCGCGCGCCGGGCGCCAAGGCGACCGCCCTGCGGACCCGGTCCTCGGCCCCGTCATCCCCAGTCGGCAGCACTGGCACCGTCGCCAGGAAATCCAGGATCCGCGTGGCCTGGGCCATCCCGGTGCCAGGCGGGACGATGCCCGAGGCAGTCGCCAGTCCCACCAGCCGCCCCTCACCCGCCAGGTACACCGCCAGCCCGGCGGCTCGCTCCACGGCCACCTCGACCCGGTCGGGACCGTCCGGCCCGTCGGGATCCGCGTTGACCAGAGCCACCCAAGCTGCCCGGATCCCGGTACGTTCGTGTTCGCGCACAACCGGTGTCGTGCGGCTGGCAGACAGCCGATGCAACACATGGCGCGGGTTGTCGCCCTTGCGGAATTCGCGCACCCCGAAGAACTCGACCCCGCGCCCAGGCACCGGCCGCGACTCGTCGTCGCCCTCCAGGCCCGCGGGCAGGTCCGCCCGTTCCGGTTCGCGAAGACGCGGGAATACCTTGACGGTGCCGCTGGCAGGCATCACGAGCGACTTGCGAAAGAACGAAAAAGGAAACGCCGTGCTGACGACTATGCCGCGCAATGGATAGGCACCGCGGCGTGGAAAATCCATCACGCAGGTCGCCTCGACGACCATACCCGGCCGCAGGTCCAGGATGCGCGCGGGCCGCACCTCGCAGGTGTCGATCAAGGGCCATGCCTCGATCGAGAAGGCTGGGAAGCGCCGCCGCGTGCTGCGCACCGTCAGCACGGTCGATGTCGACCTCCCAGCCATCGGGCGCAGCGCGCCGACAGGATCGACCGACACGTGCCGGAGGTTAGCCTCGGACAGCACCCCACTGATCACGATCAGCGCTAGCGAGATCCCGAACACTAGATAGAGCAGGTTGTTGCCGGTGTTCACGGCCGCGATACCCAGGCCGATCGAGATCGCTACAACGGTCTTGCCTTCCCTTGAAAAGGATAATTTTCGTGGAAAGAAATCCGACCGCCAGACGAAGTCACGGATTCGGTGGCGGCGCCCCATGGTCAGTCCCCGGGGACCGGGGTCCGGGCAAGAACCTCGGTCAGGATGGCGCGAGCCTCCTCCCGAGAACCCGCCCCGTCTATGAGCTGCCCCTTCAGAAGGACGCGATGACCACAAGACGGCACGAACATCTGGCGAACATCGTCCGCCAGGCAGAAATCCCGCCCCGCCAGGGCCGCAGCCGCCCGCGACGCCGCGACCAGGCTGACCACACCGCGGGTTGATATGCCAATCTCTAGCGCCGGCGTGGTTCGCGTCTGGCTCACCAGTTCCAGTGCATAGTCCATGACCGGATCGGGAACGCGCACCCTGGTGACCGCCTCCTGGGCGGCCGCCACCACGGCCGGGGTCGCAACCGGTTGCACTGCCTCGTCGACCTTGTCGGCGAACCCCTGCTGGTCGACGATTCGGCGTTCAGTTTCGCGGTCCGGATAACCAATCGTCAGCCGGACCAGGAAGCGGTCCATCTGGGATTCCGGCAGCGGGTAGGTACCGTGGTGTTCGTGGGGGTTCTGGGTTGCGACGACCAAAAACGGCATCGGCAACGGGCGCGTATCCAGGTCCGTCGTGACTTGACGCTCGCTCATCGCCTCCAGCAGGGCGCTCTGGGTCCGCGGACTGGCCCGGTTGATCTCGTCGGCCAGTATGACATTCGAAAAAATGGGACCGGCGTGGAACGTGAACGATTCCGTCCGGGGTGAATAGACGCTGACGCCGGTAATGTCCGACGGCAGCAGATCGGACGTGAACTGGATGCGGCGGAACTGACCACCAATCGCCCTGGCCAGTGCCCTCGCCAGCACGGTCTTGCCAGCGCCCGGCACGTCCTCCAGCAATATGTGCCCGCGGGCCAGCAGCGCAATCACCGCGTGGTGGACCACCTGCGACTTGCCCAAAAACACCGATTCAACCTGGCGGGCGATGGCCTGAGCCAGTTGTGCGGGCCCGAGCCCCTGGACGTCCGCCGTCACCGTCCCTCCACCGATTTCGCCCACTTCACGATCGCCTTGGCAACCTTGCGTTCGCAGGCCACCTGGAACTGCATCCCGCAGCCCGATATGTCCTGAACCGACACAAGCCCTGGATGGGCTACCTCAAGGGCACGATAGGTATCCAGAGTCTGGCTGTCCAGGGCGTCGGCTGCCAAAAGGAACAGTGTCGGGCCACCGGCCTCGGTAGGACGGAACACGACGTCGGTACCGGAAAGCACCGCGGCAGCCCGGTCAAGCCGGTCCAGGTCAACCGCCACGTTCAAAACGTCCTGCGGATCCCGCTTGTCTTCGGCCTGGACCGGGGCCGAAGCGCGCGCCATATAAGCGCCCAGCGCTTCGGGGTGGAATCTATCCCGGTCGGCCACCAGCTCGCGGACGAACCCCTGGAACGGCGGGTCGAGCCATTCGATACCCAGCGGATCCCATGCACCAATCGCCCCGGGCAGCGGCGCCCCCAGCACCACGACACCCGCCACGTGGGCCGGGTCACGGGAGGCAGCCCACAAGGCGGCCGTGCCCCCCAGGCCCGACGACACCAGGACCGCACGATCGCGACCGAGTTCCTGGAACAGGCATCCCCAGTCCGCCGGATCTACCAGGCCCGAGGTGTCGTCCCCATCGGGACGCACGAACGCGACCAGCGCGTCCTTACCCACGCGGTCCAGGTACGGACGCGCCCATGAATGGTCCATCGCCAGGCCGCCGGGCAGTACCAGGACCAGAGGCCCCTTCTTGCCCAGGACTTCGGCACGCAAGCCGCCACACGCAATCTCGCGCGAAGTCGCCAGGCGGTCCGCCTTTGGGGCGACCTTCCGCTTGACCTTGCGCTTGGTAGGGTCGTTATAGGATTGGATCCACAACGCTTCATCTACCGCGTCCAGCAGTTCGGCGTCCTTGGCCTTTTTGCGCCATTTGGTCAGCAAATCGAATGCTTTGCCGTCACCCATCCATCCCAACAAGCGGGCGGCCTGCGCCGCAACAGCGGGTTCTTCATACTGGACCATCCGAATCGCCAGTGGCACGGCGTCGGTCGCGCCCAAGTGCCAGAGTGCAGCAAGTGCGCGGAGCCGGATCTCGGCGATCGGGTCCTCCTCGGCGACCCGTATAATCGTCGGCACGAACTGGCGCGCGTGGTGTAGTTCGACCAGCCTCAGAGCCATCATCCGGATCCCGTCGTCCGCGTCGCCAAGAGCTGCTTCGACGGTGTCATTGCCCACTTCGGGTGGATAACCGGCCAGGATCTCTAGCGCCTCGGCGCGAGACACCTGGCCTGCGGATCGCAGGAAACGGGCGCGCAATTCACGCAGCGAGGACGGCGAAAAGAACAGTCGCAAGTGGTCGAGCGCGAAGGCCCTGACGCCGGGTTGGGGATGGTCGAGCAGCGGCAGGACCAGGTCGGCCCCGGCCTCCCCCGTCCGCCGGAAACATTCCTGCAGGCCC
>CAZHDQ010000377.1:0-3905 GCA_964531595.1 uncultured Anaeromyxobacteraceae bacterium | reverse complement strand
GGCAGAGTAGAGCCCGAGGGCCAGCAAGGGGGCCCAAGGGACGAGCCACAAGGCAAACTGCCACGTCGGCCAGCGGCTAACGCCGCGCGGGAGGATTGCCCTATCCACGCTTCACCTCCTCGCCGGGAATGCCCATGCGGGCCATGTCGTGAACCCACGGCTGGCGCGACCGGTAGCGGATCTTCGGGAAGGTCCCCAGCTTGTCGAGGAACGCGAACGTCTGGGGCCCCTCGTAAATACGAGCGATCTCGCTGTCCGGATCGGCGAGGTCTCCGAACACGATGGCACTGGTGGGGCAGGCCTCGACACATGCGGGCTGGTACTCTTCCGCGCGCATCGGCCGCCCCTCGTGGGCCGCCCGTTCGCGGGCGAGTTGGCGTCGGTGATGGCAAAAGTTGCATTTTTCGGCCACACCACGGGGTCGGACCGACACGTCGGGGCTCAGCGTGGCCTCCATACCACCGGGCCATTCGGGGTCCCACCAGTTAAACGCCCGCGCGTGGTAAGGACACGCGACCATGCAGTACCGGCAGCCCAGGCAACGCACCGGGATCTGCGCGACGATACCGGTCGTCGGGTCGTACTCGACCGCGTTCTGCGGGCACACCATCTCGCAGGGGGGCTCGTCGCACTGCTGGCAAGTCATCGGCACGAACACCTGGCGCGAGTCCGGGTAGTTGCTGCCGTTGCGCATCGGGAGCACCCTCATCAGCGTGATCCCGTTGCGGTCGGTCGCCCGGTCTGGCGCCGGCGCCACGTTGTTCTCGACCGCACAGGCCACCATGCAGGCCCCGCATCCGTTGCACCGATCCAGGTCGATCACCATCCCATACCGGGAGGCGCCCTCGGGTATTTCTTTCTTCCTGCTCATCCGCTATGCCTCCCGGATGTGGGCTGGGCTCAGCCGCCACGTCGTGCCGTCCGGTGTCGCCAAATTGATCGGATTTCCGCCCTGCCACGGCCCGCGCCCCTGGGGAGCGGCAGAAACCAGCAGCACCCCCGGCGGCACGCCAGGATCGGGTTCGACCCGCATCCGCTGGCTCCCGGCCGCCGTCGCCACCAGCCAGTCCCGTCTTGGATGAAGACCGTGGCTCGCTATCGTCGCCGGATTCATCAGCGCGGTCTGTGCACGCGGACGCAGGCCCGATTCCTGATCCACCTTGGAAAGGATTGGCGACCGCGCCGCAGCCGAAGTGCTTTCGACGCCGCCGGTTACGACCAGGTGCATCGGGAAGGCCGGGTCGGCCAGGGTTGCGACGGCCCAGCGGGCAGCATCCGGCGACAGCCCCGGCGCCTTCGGGGGCACGGGGTCGACCGCAGCGACGGTTTCATCGTCAGCGATCACCGAATCCACGCCGGCCGCCTGGGACACCACGGCGGGCGCGAACCCGCCTCGCCAGCACCCACCGCCCTTTAGCATATCGAGCAGGTCGTCTTCGGACGCCACCTCGGCCATCGGGACAGGCGTTTCGCCCGGCATCGACACCGTGCCACCAGCCCGGTGCAATGTTTCAACGCGCTTCGCCAGCAGCGTCGGCAGGTCCGGCGCCGCCGTCACCACTCGCTGCACGCCTAGCGCGACGCCCAAGCGGTTGAGGAAATCGACGGGGTCGACGACATCGGGATCAGGCGCAAGGAAGCCCCGAGCCAGGCGAATCGTGGCAGGAAAGTCCGGGTGGCCAGGGCAATCGGTCATCGCCGTGAACGGGGCCGCCGTCGGGATCACCCACTGGGCGTTTCGCGCGGCCTCGGTCAGCACCGGCGTCAGGGCAACAACCACGGCCCCTGGGGCCAGTTTCGCCGCGACCATCGGCCACGGCAACGCCGCGCCCGACATAGCAACGTCCACGATCAGCACACCAATCGAACCGTTTGCGGCATCCGCCAGGTCTCGCGGCTGCAACGCGTCGGGTCCGGCATCGGCCGGGTCGCCTGCGACCGCGGCACAGGACCGGATCGACTTGCCTACGGCACCCAGCAGAAGGTTCAGCGCTTGGATCGAAGCCTCGTCTTCGCCGGACAGCGGCCCACCGCCCGCATCCCCGCCTCCAACCGCGATCGTCGAGGCGGGGGCCATCATGCCGGCCACCTCGGTCAGCGTAGCCTCATCGACACCGGCCACCTCGAACACCCGGCGAGGCGTCCAAGGCGCACAGGCGGCCGAAAACGACGCCGACTGCGAATGCCCGGACGCCGGGTTGGCCCGACCAGACCCGATCAGCAGCCGTGCCAGCCCCAGTGCGACAACCCCCTCGGTTCCCGGCGTGATTGGCACCCAGCGATCCGCTTTCACGGCGGTGCGCGACTGGACCGCCTCAAACTGGACCAACCGGACCCGGCCGGCGTCCATACGACGCTGCACAACGCCTGGCTGCCCCCATCCGTCTAGGATAGGCGCCGAAAAACCGACGATCGTCTCGACGGCATCCAGGTCGACGGCCAGTGGTCCAGGGTCGCTTGCGTGAAGGCCCCGCAGCACCACCATCGACGCCCGCGCGGCGCCAGGCACCGTCAGCAACTGTGCGCCGGGCCGGCCTGCCAGCAGTTCGCGATACGCCCCGCCAATCGCGCGTCCCGGTCGCCCATCCAGTACAGCGACCGGGCGATCCGTTGCGGTAATCGCCGCCACGACGGCCGCGACGGCCTCGTCGGTTGTCGCGGGTTCAAAGCGCCCGACGCCGTCGCCGGTCCGCCGCAGCACCGTCCGCACACGGTCGGGATGCCACGGCAACTGGTGCGCCCCGTTGCCGGCCGCGCACAGGGCACCGCGATCCCCCGGATCGTCTGACACACCGGTCAAGCTCACGGGACGTCCCCCGATACAGCGGACGCGCACCCCGCAGGCGGACGGACACAGCGTGCAGGCCGTGTAAGCGGTCGTCGCCTTCCCGCGCATCGGAACGGGAACCCATGGCCAGTTCTGGGTCCACACGGACGAGTCCCGGAGCAGCTTCCAGGGAATCGGCGAGAACACCGTCCCGACCATCCCGCCGCCCAGAACCTTCAGTATGTCGCGTCTTGAAACCTTCATCGGCGTCCCCTCGCGGTCACTTATGGCATTCCAGGCACGGGCTGTGCCGGCCATGCGCCTCGTGGCAATCGGAGCAGGTGTCCATACGCATGATCTCGGTCGGCAGGATCGCCCGCCGGGCGACAGTTGCCTCACCGATCGCACGGCTGTACCCCGAAATTCGGTTGACCTGGTGAGGTGGCAGGCGGTCGGACGCACCGTGGTCACCGTGGCACTCCTCGCAACTGAACCCACCGGAAGTCACATGTGCCACGTGGCTGAAATACGCATTCATCGGCTGGCGCGAGTAGACCAACCACCCGACCTCACGCCCTTTCGCGACGTAGTCTTCGACGAAAGCCTTCTCCTGTGGCGAATCGCCGATCGGCTCCTCGTGGCACTCGGCGCACTGCGCAATCGCCGGGATGCCCGCAAATGTCCCGTCCTCCAGAAACGGATGGCAGTCGGCACACGACATGCCGCCTTCGTCCATGTGGATCTTGTGGTTGAACTGAATCGCCTGCGCCGTCGACGAATACATCAACGACGGGAACACGCCCCATCCAAAACCGAGGGCGCCCACTAGGCCCACCAGGAACAGGATCTTCCCCTTGTGGCGCCCGATCGCCGATCGCTTCCCTTTGCGTCCGTTCGCATCGCCCACGTCGACCTCCGGCCGTTGGTTCGGGAACCAAGCGTTATCAGACCTTATTAGTCCCAGAAAACGCCGGACGAAACATTAGCATTTGGGGTGGAAGCCAATCAACGATTTACAACACGAAACCCGTCGAAAGACCATTTTGGTTCAGTTTGGACGGGCGTCCAGGGACTTGGGGTGGCGGGGTTCTAAACCACCGAGACCAGCAGGGCGTCCACGTCCGCGCAAGTCGCCGGA
>CAZHDQ010000376.1:0-3908 GCA_964531595.1 uncultured Anaeromyxobacteraceae bacterium | reverse complement strand
AGGTGTCCGGGAAACGTTGCACAGCAACACCCCCGCGAAGCGGGTTGGTTCAACATGCTGTTCGGCCGTCCCTACCCATGCGACGCCACGGCGTACATGGTCGACTTTAGCCAGTTCAAGCCCCGCGGCCACTACACGCTGACCCCGGAACTGCAACGCTACTTCCGCGCCATGATCTGGCTGGGCCGGACCGAATTCGCGCTGACCCGGCACGCCCGGGACTTCCTGGCGGCCCGACTGGTCCTGGATTCGGTGGCCGGGGCCGGGAAAACGATGGGCACTTGGTCCTCGATCGACCGAACCATCCAGATCTTCGTCGGGGACAGCGACAACCTGACGATGGCCGGTTTTGTCCGTTTCGTGAACGACCAGGGGGATACGGCCACGGTCGCCGGCACGCTGGCAGACATCGCGGACGTCCACACCGACCCGAATACCGAACAGGTGCTCTGAGGTGGGCACAGGCCATCCGAACCTGATGGTGATGGCGGTCGAAACCTCGTGCGGCCTGAAGGCATATGCCGGCCCGGTGTCGTCCTACTACGAGCACTTCGAAGACGGCTTCAACCGCCTGACCGACGAGGATTGGAAAAACTTCATGGATTCGGGAGCGGTTCCTCCCCGTCCGGACTGGACGGCGGAATTCGTGGCCCCGTAAGCCAAACCAACCACGATGACCCCTGGCTTTTTGCGGGTAGAATGACCAGATTCCCTGTCGTCAGTCTACCGGGCTTGGGGCAGGATCGGGCTTCAGCAAGATATCAAGGTCAGGGGACCGTACGGGTCCATGACAAAGCAATTGAGGATTTTTCCATGAATCGCAGACTACTGGCGTTCTTCTCCATAGTTCCTTTCATCGTCGCTTGCGGAAACGAGGGCGAAAGCGACGGAGTACCTTGTCAGAATTGCGAAGAATGGGAAAAGTGCCAGGTTGACAACTGCGTGTTCGATCTGTCATCCCAGTGGGACATACTCGCGGTTTCTGGCACTGTCAGTCCTAAGAAGCCCTCCGGTGACGCTTGGGACGCCCTTGATGGCGCGCCGGATCCCTTGGTGTGCGTCACTGTGATCGGCGATAAAAACTGCACTCTCGCTGATCAGGACACGTTCAAACCGTCATGGAATCAAAAGGTTGCCCAGAATATCGGTGGCGAGGCGCTGATGGGTGGAATCAACATCGCGTACGCTGACGAGGATATTTCCAGCAACGAAGGAATCTGCTCGGGCAACATCGCCGTCCAGGAATCGGACTTCGCCGATGGAGGCTTTTCTTTCAGTTGCAAGTCGGGTTACGTCCTGTTCGAGCTAATTTTCGTTCGATAGCGCAGCGTTCGGGTCGGTTAGTCCTTCACAACGGCGGGTCATTATCCATCCGTGACCCAGCGTTCTTGGCCACCGTGGATCGCGCCGATCGAATGGCCTAGCCACGGTGGGCAGCACCAAAACTGGCGGCATCTTCAATCCCGAGGTGCTACACGCAGCCCTGCTGGACGGCAAGGGCTTTGGCGAGGCGCTGCGCCTGTGGTTCAACGACACCTGGACGTGGCGGAACAGCTACGGCTTCGACGACTTGTTCTTCGACGGGTGGTGGTTGGGCATGATGGTCCAGGGCGACCCACTGGTGACTATACAGCCCCCGACAGCGGCAATGAAGCCCCCTAAGCCCCAGGCCGCCGAAGCGCCACTGCCTTGTCGGCACTGGTCCCCGGAACAACTGCGGCGCCTGGGCACCATCCTGGGGCGACAGGCCGCCACCTCCCGGGTCCACGGGTACCGAGATTCGATGCTGCGGAAGCGGTAGAACGTGAAAATAAATGTCCTGCAAACGGGGGAAGGTCAGAGCCGCTCTAATGTTTCGGCGAACTGCCGCTGGATTACTTCGCCGATTCGAATAATCCGGTCTGCTCATCAATAACCGCGGCTTCCTGCATATACTGTGACGCAGTCATCTCGTCGTTGGAATCCTGGACGCTGTCACGCTTGGCGAACCACGTCGCGCGGGTCCATTTGAAGGCCTTGATCGCATAAAGGCGTCTGATCTGTCGGGCTCTGAACGGCTCTAATACAGCGTCTTGCAGAGCAATAGACGGGGTGAGTCCCATGTCCTGCCGCACGCGCTTGGCGATTTCAAACGCGACGATGCGATTCGCCGCCAACTTCATGTGGCAATAGTCGTGGAAGAGGTCGCTTCCGGGTATCCCGTCGCGCGCGTAAGAAAACATGATCCGTTCCATGTCAATCGTCGGGACGAATCTACTCTTGATGTTGCGGATGGCCTCGTTCCAACTCGTCCGAGTACGACGGAACGCGTAGTCCAGGTCTTTAGCCCGCACGTAACAATCTCGCGCCGCGACAAAGTCACCCAGAAAATCCAAGGCCTTAGCCATGTGCCAATGATATACGGCACTTTTGACATTCTCGGTAGCCACGGTCTGCAAGGTTTTTACCCTTTCTGACGGCGCCCGAGTCATCACGTTCTCGATTTCCTCCCGGGACATCCCTTCCATCTTTCCCGCAGGCATCCAGTTGCGCAGATTGTTAGGCACGGTAAGCACATAGGTCGTAACGTTGTGGTCTTCCGCAAGGGTCACAATGGTCTTGATGTTGGCTTCGAATTTTAGCGTCAGGTATTCGAGCACGGTATCCAGTTTGACGCCTTTGCCCAGGTTATCGCGCCAGATCTGCGGGAAATCGCGCTCGTTATTGCCGTCGAGGACCACGATTAGGTCAGGGGCACCAAACTCCATTACCTGCTTCAGCGTGGCGACTGAAGACGCCAGGTCGCAGGCTCCTTTGGCGGCGTTGATGACGGACACCTGCTTGCCTGGGAGCAACTGCTGTAGATACTTTGTCAGCCAAGTGGATATGCCGCCTTCATTCGGCATGTTCATCAGCCACCCGGACAGACTGCTCAGGTTTTGATGAACGTAGGGCGTCCCCATCGCCTCCGAACTTCCCAGGACAAAGACTCGAAACTCGCGCGCCCCTTTGTGAACCGCAAACGACTGCCGGACCATGGCCGGATGCGTGGTCACATAAACGGACCCTCGCAGGGTAAAGGATTCACTGACATTTTGGTTTTGAAATGCACGCCGGGCCAAATAGTTGTCGACCAACACAACGACAAGAAAAAGCGCGACCAACACTAGCGACAGCGTGATGGCGGCCAAAATACCGCGAAAAATAAGCAACTTGACTTGATAAGGCTTCATTTAACTTTAACCCTGCAATTCTAACTCCATCTCGGGCAAGTGTCGGAGCAGTATGTTCATGCACTGACCAGTGCTTCAACGATTCGCCGGAGACTCCGCCGCAGGGTGTTCGAACTGATACTCCGAGCAGTCGCGGAGCAAAGTCCCAGTCGGGTCAGAGTCCTCGGTGGCGCCGCAGTCGTAACCAGCGGGTTCTCCAGACTCGCCGGCCACAGTCCAGCCGCATTTCTGCCGGCTCACGTCGCCTTCGGACCCGGCGACACAATCGAACTCGAATACCTGAAAGTCCACGCAGTAGAGGATGCTCGAGCCATCGCAGCAACCTTCAAATGTGAGGTCGCCGCAGGGGTTCGCCACGCAGGTTCCATCCGATTCTTGGCAGTACTGGCCATCGCCGCAGGTGTTAGGGCACATCTGGCCACAGACCCAGCCACACGCGCGGCCCTCGCAGGTTTCGGCGCAGGTCTCGCCGCCGCATAGGTAGGGGTGGGTGTTCGACGGGTCGGCTGTTTGCGCGTCAACGCACCAGTAGCCTGCATCGTCGCCAGTCCAGCCACAGGTCGAGTCCTCGCCGAATTCCACCTTGCAGTCCACCGTTTCGACCTGGTGCAAGGACTTGTCGCAGTAGGTGACACTGCCGTCGGCGTTGCAGCAGCCAGAGTAACTAACGTCGCCGCACGGGTCCTCGATGCACTT
>CAZHDQ010000375.1:0-3911 GCA_964531595.1 uncultured Anaeromyxobacteraceae bacterium | reverse complement strand
CCTCGTCCACTTCACCCGACAGTCGGAACAGGCGACGAGTCGCATCCGCCAGTGCGTTGGCGTTCCCCGTCTGTGCAGCGTCCCGCAGCGTCGCCAGCGGGTCGGCCATCAGTTTGTTGACCAACGACCCGGCCATCGCCTCGACAACCTTGCGCTGCGCTTCCGTCAGATCGCCTAGTTCCTGAAGGGCACGCGCAGTCTCGCGTTCTCGAAGCCGCGCCGCACGGCGGCCTAGTTCAGAAACCAGCGGCTGGATTTCCAGCGTCCGAAGGTACCGTTCTACCCCCGCAACTTCACGCCCCACGACATCATCCGCCTGCCGCACGTCCTGGACCCGCCGTTTCAGGTGCTCCGCGATGATCTGGTTGAAGTTGTCGATGTTGTACAGGTAGACGCCTTCCAGGTCAGAGGCCGCCGGGTCCAGCACCCGCGGCACCGCGATGTCGACCAGAAATATCGGCCGATAGCGTCGGCGCGCCATCACCGCACGCAACCCCTCGCGGTCGATGACAAACCCTGGCGACGCGACCGACGCAATCACGACATCGGCATCGACGAGCAGCGCCGGCAGGTCCGACAGTGCCTCGCCACTCCAGCCGAAGCGCTCGGCGACGCGCATCGCTCTCTCGACGGTCCGGTTCGCGACCAGGACGCGCATGGCTCCCGCAGAGGACAGCGCTTTCGCGACCGCCTCGGCCATCTTGCCGGCGCCCAGCAGCAGCACGGAGGACTTGCCCAGGTCTCCGAACACCTTTCGAGCCAGGTCGACGGCGATGGAGCCGACCGAGACCTGACCGGTTCCCACGCCCGTATTCGTGCGGATCTCTTTAGCAACCTTGAACGCCCGTTCGAAGAAGCGGCAAAGGATCGGGCCGACCGTGCCAGCCTCGCCCGCGATGCGGTATGCAGCCTTGGTTTGCCCCAGGATCTGCGGCTCGCCCAGCACCAGCGAGTCCAGCGACGCAGCAACCCGGAACAGGTGCCTGATCGCATCTACGCCTTCTAGCGTGTACAGATGAGGCTCAAGCTCGGCGACCGGCACACCCTTCGATTCGCACAGAACGGAAACTATCCGTGCGCGCGTTTCGGCGGTGGTCAGACCGTCCGCGCCGACCCCGTAGACTTCGGTGCGATTGCACGTCGACAGCAGCACGGCCTCGCGCATGCCGCGTTCCAACAGGCCGCCCAGGGCCGTCCGCGCGCCGTCCTCGTCGAAGGCGTAGCGCTCACGCACCGCCACCGGCGCCGTTCTGTGGGACAGGCCCACCAGCGTGATGGACGGCAACGCCATCTAGCCCAGCCTCCGCAGCACGTACATCACAACGATCGGCAACGTGGAAATGAAACCCAGCATCGTCAGCACCGCGGCCTTGCGGCCACGCCAACCCGACACCACGAACAGCACCACCAGCACGGCGTACAGCAACCAGACCGCAACACCCAGGAGGTATTCGGGGATGAGGGCCCCCTCTGGCCGCCCCCAGTAAGCCCAGACCGCGCCCAGTATGATCCCGAGCGTGTAGAACGGGAATCCGATGCGCACCGCCGTAAACGACACCCGTTCCAGCATCGATATCGGCGGTAGGCGCGGCCACCCGCGACCCAGCTTTTCGCGCATCCGGTGGTCCACCACCAGCATCAGCGACGATGAAATGAAAGCCACGCCGAAAAAGAAGAATCCGACGGCCGCTGTCGCGATGTGAACCGGCGTCACAAAGCGGATGAACTCGAGGTGTGGCGGGCTCACCGGGAGCCCCGTGTTGTTGATCAAAGTACCGATCAGCACCGTCGCCACCGGCGCCAGGAAGGCCCCGGCCAACGTCATGCGATGGAACAGGCTGGCGATAAGAAACGCGGCCACCACGGCGAAGATGGACAGGTTTAGCAGACCCGCCGCCGACGTAATCGACGGGGGCAGGCCGCCTAGATGATGCCAGCCGATCGCGCCCAAGTGGGTCAGCGCGGCGACGGCGAGCATCGGACCGGCCGCGGCGAGGGCCGAGGGCCGAACCCCGGACAGGTACAGCAGGTACAACAGCGTTGCAAGCGCGTAAAACGCCAGGGCAATGACCATAGGCCCGGAATGCACGCTGCTTTCCTCCAGCCAGGGATACGCCAAAGCGGCATACAGAATAGCACATCACGGAGCGGACGCGTCAAAGCAGGACCAAGACTGTCACCAATTCGCATGTGCCGGAATGTGGGAAAAATCGAAACGCTCGCCATCAGGCCTGTCGGGAAGCGGCGCGACCGACCCCGGCGGGCTGCGGCCTGGCACCGGTAGCGGGCTCGCGATGGAAGAATGTAGCCAGCATCGTGACACTGGCGATCGAACCGCCAATGAAGTAGAAGACCACGATCAGTGACGGGGCACCCACCAGTGCGAATCCCAGGAAAATCAGCAGGTAAGAGTCCCGTTTCACCAGCGGTGCAAGGTACCGGACGATGAAGCTTCGCACCGGCGAATCCTCGTTACCGGATTCCCAGTCCACCGACCCGGCATCCAGACCAGCACCATGCATCATCCGGTAATAAGCCAACGCAATTGCCGGTATAACCATCAGCAGTCCGGCCAGTGCCAAACCAAGCAGCCCCCGTCCCCACAGGTCGCCGCCGTACAGGCGGAAGAGCCCGAAACCGGTTGCAACCGCAAACGCCGAATTCGAGAGGTCATCGAACACCGTGTCCAGCCATCCGCCCAGCTTTGAGGTCTGGTACTTCAAACGCGCGATCTCGCCGTCGCACCCATCCAGAATCGACGCAAAATGCATTAGCATGGCGCCCAGCACAAACCAGGTATTCGCCATCAGCACGGCCGCGGCCAGTGCCAACACGAATGTGATCGTCGACCACATGTTCGGCGTAATCGGCGTGTAGGCGAACAACGACGACATCCGGATCGATACCGGTCGGTTCAGCGTCCTGGAAACCAGACCATCGATGTCCTTGCGCAGTGACGTCAGCAGCATGTCCCGCGCCGCCTTGCGCGACGTCCGGTCGACCGCCGCCACCGCAGGGCCGGGCCGCTCAACCGTGCGTACCGCCAGCGACCGCGCCTCGCGGTACGCAGCACTCGCTTCGGTCGAGGTCAGCCGCGCCCGCGCCGTCGGTCCCAAAACCAGCAATGGCCGCGGTGCATCCCCGACCGTCACGGCCACGACCTCGTCGGTCCCCGCAGACGCCGTGTCACGGACCTGGGCCCCGAAACCCATCGGGCCGACCAACTCGCCCGGATACAGCACCAGGGCACCGTCCCCCGCAGGTGACTGCGCCGGAGCCAGTCCAGCGAACGCCAGCATCTTCTCGGCCCGCCCGGCAAGGGTAAGGCCCAGCAGTTTCCGCCCTGCGACCTCACCCGCCGCCGGCGCAACCAGGAACTCCGTCGACATCATGCCTCCGTCGCCGGGACGCAACGCCCCGGCCCACGCCTCACGCCTTTTCGCTGTTGAAATAGTCGTAGTACTCGACGCCCAGATGCGTGATCAGTTCCTCACCCATCAGATAGCGCAACGTGTTCTTCAACTTGGTCAACTGGATGAATAGATCATGCTCCGGGTACAGCCCCTCGGCATGCATCGGGCTCTTGAAGTAGAACGACAGCCACTCCTGGATGCCCCCCATACCGGCGCGCTGCGCCAGATCCGAAAACAGCACCAGGTCCAAAGCGACCGGCGCCGCCAGGATTGAATCGCGGCACAGGAAATCGATCTTGATCTGCATCGGGTAGCCCAGCCAACCGAAGATATCGATGTTGTCCCAACCTTCCTTGTTGTCACCACGCGGCGGGTAGTAGTTGATCCGCACCAAGTGGGTGTAGTTACCGTACAAGTCCGGATACATCTCGGGCTGGAGGATGCTATCCAGCACCGAAAGTTTCGATTCTTCCTTGGTCTTGAACGAGCCCGGGTCCG
>CAZHDQ010000374.1:0-3923 GCA_964531595.1 uncultured Anaeromyxobacteraceae bacterium | reverse complement strand
GCTGTCAAGCAGTATTGTTGCCACGGCGATCACCGCGACCCCGATGCCGAGCGCGGGCAACGCAAACGATCGGGGCCACGCAGAAAAGGCCCAGGCCCTCCCAAACCGTGTCCCCAGGAAGCGTTGCCCTCTGACAGTCGAAAGCGCGGCGTCCAACCAGACGGCTGCGGCGGCAATCCCCAGCATCCCGGCGAGTGCAGCGCACGTCCACGCAGTCCCATAAAGCGGCAGTAGCAAGACGCCCGTCAGCCCTGATAGCACCGCCGCACCCCTGTGATCCCATGACTCCAGAGTCGAAGCGACCTGCCTGGAACTGGAAAGGCCCGCCGCCAACGGCCAGGCGGCCCCGGTCACCACACCGACGGCCGCAAAGAGCAGTCCGAACCGCAATGCCGCAAACACAGGCGACTGACTGCCAGCCACGGGGACCAACATCGGCGTCAGGGCCAGCAGCAATGCGCCCGTCAGCGCGATCCCCACGGCGCGAAGCGTCGGGCCGGGACGCCCCCAGACAGAACCAAGCCATCCACCCAGTGCCACGCCCGCCATCACCAGGGCCGTCAAAGCCCCCACGTCGCGGTGAATCGCGCCAACGACCGCCTGATACTGCCCCATCAACACGATCGTTGCGGCGATGGACACTCCACCTGCAGCGCCAACCAGCACACGAGCGCCGGCCTCCCCGGCTGGGACGCCAGGCGCCGCACGCATCCGCGAACGCACCACCCAGAAAAGACCCACCAGCAACAGCAATAAGATCAGTGCCGGCCCGGCCTGGAATAGGGCCCACAGCAATCCTGCCCCACGGTGGCCACCCCGTTGAAGTCCAGCCAACATCGATAGGAACGATGCGAGCGGGCGCCCATCAGAATTAACCAGATGTCCGGCCTCGCCACCCTTTGCGTACGCCTCGCGCGCGAAACGCACCCGGTCCTCCTGGACCTGATCGGCAAAACGCCGCGGGTCGTAGGGCGGATCCTGGCCGGCAAAAACCCGGTAGCGTGTCGCAAGAACCACCGGGTCCGCCGTCAGAACCCCCGGCGAGGCGGACGCCATTACGACGGCCGTTTCGCCCGGAACGACCGCCACGTCGGCAAACACATCTGCAAACGTCTGCCAGATGGACTGCCCGTAACGAAGCGTTTCGCCTACGAGCGCATTTTCGCCGGAGTGAACGAAGGCGGCGACCACACCGTCCACGGCCAGGTTCCTTGCGATTTCCAGCAAGAATTCCCGCGAATACATCCGCCCAGCGGCGCGTGTCGACGGTTCCGGCGCCGCGATCACCACCAGATTCCACGACCTAGAGGCTGATTTTTCCTGGCCGGCGACGTACGCACGCGGATCGGCCGATAAAAACCGGAGGTTCTTCGGAACCGGCCCCGTTGGCCCCGCCAGTGTGCGTGCATGCAAAATGGCCTGAACCGCACCCTGGTCCAAGGCCACCACATCGACAAAATCGAAGATGCGCGCCAGTTCGACGGCCAACGGGATCCTGCCGGAACCCAGCACCACCGCGTGATCGCGGGCGCCAGCCTGAGAAGCCAGCAGTGCGGCCTCCGCCAGCAGTTCCGGTGCGGCCGGGAAAGTCGCGGTCAAGGTGCCGTCAACCAGCACGACGGTCTGCGACCCCATCCGCGCCGTTGTGACCCTGGAGTACGCAGTTTCCTTTTCGTCGACCCGAACTGCCTCGGGAAGGCTTGATCGCAGTGCCTCCAAGCGAATCCGGTCGCGAACTGACGGACCAGTAGGCGGCAGCAACAGCAGTGCACAAAGCCCCAGGGCCATCGCCGCGACGATCCGCCCGCCCCGCCTCCCGAGCCATGCGACCGTCGCCGCCTGAAACCCGCCGAGTACCGCGACCACCGCGATCGAATCCGTTCCCAGATAAAAGGCCATGGTCGCCAGCAGACCGCCCAGGACTGCACCGATCGATTCCCAGATGTACGCGACCCGCGTTCCCGCCAAAGGCGATTCGCCCGAGGCATTGCAGACCGCCGGAAAAACCACCCCCGTCAGCACACCGACAGGCAGGGTAACCCAGGCCGCGCCAACCGCCAGGAGCCCCGGCGATACAGGCGCCCAGGGCGGCACCCCGGCCACCGCCCGCAGCCCTGCCAGCGAAACGATTCCGACCAGGGCTCCGACGGGTTGCAGGGCCGCCAGCGTCGCCACGTTCCGGCTGGCGAAGGCCGCCGCAGCCGCGAGCCGCCGAACGACGCCCGCCGCCGCAGCCACCCAGGCGAACCACCAGAAGAACAAAAACCCCAGGGCCAGTTCGGACCCGGAAAACAGCACCAGATATTCGCGCAAGAGCGCAGCCTGGGCGCCCACCGTGAATAGCCCGATGGAAAATGCAAGGATTCGCGCACCAAGGAAGGCCATCGAACACTCCTGGGACCTGGCAAGGCGGCTGCTAGTGCGCTTGGGCCACGTCCCGTTCCTCGATTACCTGCGCCTGGAATACCTGAAAAGTCGCCCCCGAACGCCAAGCTTCGTATGGCAAGCCGGCCTTCAGGGACAAGTGGGCCAGCGTCTCCTCAAGCGTCCACCCCTGTTCGGGTGCCACCTGTGGCAGGAACACGGCCCGAGAGCCTCCCTTGGCCAGAATTACCCCGTCCCGGCCGATCACAATGTCCTTCCACGAAGCCACGGACTCTGGCGGGGTCAGCACCGAAATCTCCACACTCACGCGCGGTTCATCCGCAGCCGTCATCGGCGGAAAACGCGGGTCGTTGACCGCAGCATTGATCGCATTGCGAATCACCCCCAGGTACAGCGGCTCCATTGGCAGGATCGACCCGATGCACCCGCGCAGGTTTCCGTCAATCTTGAGCGTCACGAACACCCCGTAGTCCTTACGGATCGCCTCGGGGATTTCAACATCCCCGCGCTCCGGATCCGGCCTGCCCCCACCCGCCAGGTATTGCCGCAACGTCTGCCGTGCCAGAGCCACCAGAAATCGCTGTTGCGCTTCGTCGAACACCGTGATGCCCTTGAAAGCCGCCCCTTCGGCCGGTTCGTGAAATGCTATCGAAACGTAAGAAACCGAGTTGTCGTATCCACCGGTCATGCGGCCCGAGGTGTCGTACTTCAGCGACACCCCTACGGCCTTTTCTGGCAGAGCCGCCAGCAGCACCGAAATCGGCGCGGCACCACAGATCGTATCGCCCGTCTGGTCCAGATGCCGTCCAAATGCGACCGCGTCCCGGCGAACGATTGCATCGGTCGCTGCGTCGGCAAGCCGCTTCAAACCTGCCGGGACATCGTCCTTAAACGGCTGATACCCGAAATCCGGCCCGAAATGCGTGAAATCCGAACTGGCTACCACCACGGTCCGGTCATCCATCAATTCCCGAAGCAGTTTCCCTGCCGCCGCCGCCTGCCCCTCGTCCAGACGCCCGGCAATGATCGGAATCAGCAAGGCGCCCGGCGCGACCACCTGGATGAATGGCACCTGGATGTCCAGCGAATGTTCCCGGGCGAACGCATCATCCCGGATCGCGAAGCCCGGTTGTGTCGCCAGGCGGGCCACAGCTACCGTATCAATTTGTACGTCCCCCAAGGGCGTCCGCCACACCGTTGCGTCCGGCAGCGCGAACCCGCTAAAAGGCACGCGGTGGGACGGTGCCACCACGATCACCCGCCTAACGTCCTGTCCCACGAGGTCTTGGAAGCCGTGGGCCGCCACCGGCCCGGAGTAGCGATAGCCAGCGTGGGGCGAAACCAAACCGACCACGCGCCCACCGATTCGCTTCGCTGCCGACACATCCGCCGCAGCCAAATACCCATCGATCTCTTTGCGTCATTTCGATGGTTTGTCGGTGTACCAAGTCCCGGCTATTGGTGACTCAAGCACCTTTTCAGCCGGTGCTGCGCTGGTGGTGCGCCTAGACGTCGTTTTCATTTCCTTTTCCTCGTGA
>CAZHDQ010000373.1:0-3923 GCA_964531595.1 uncultured Anaeromyxobacteraceae bacterium | reverse complement strand
TGGAAGGTGCGCCGGTCAAGACGGTGATCCAAAAGATTGCCGGTAACATCAAGGAAGCCGAAGACATCGTGATGCCGGGTGTTCTGGGGATGTCGTGCATCGAGTGCGGCGGCCCGGAACCAGGCGTTGGGTGCGGTGGTCGCGGTGTATCGCGCATGTTCGAGGTGCTGGACGATTTGCAACTGATCGAGGAAGGCGAATACGATATCGCGGTGTTCGACGTGCTTGGCGATGTCGTGTGCGGCGGTTTCGCGGCGCCGCTACGCCAGGGGCGCGCGGAACTGGTCTACATCGTTGTCAGCGATGGCGTGATGGCGTTGTTCGCGGCGAATAACATCGCTCGCGCCATGAAGCGGTTCGCATCGAACGGGATCGCGCTGGGCGGGTTGATCGTCAACCAGAAGGACGACAGCACCCCGATTGAGGGTCTTCATCGCTTCGCCGAGGCGCTTGGCACGCGGATTATCGCGTCGATCCCACGGGACCCGATGATCCGGCGGGCCGAGGTGCTGAAGCGGCCGTTCGTCGAATTAGCCCCCGATTCCGAGGTCGCGCAGGTTTTTCGCGACCTGGCGAAGGATATTCTGGCTGATTCCAAGGATGCGCACAGTGTCCCCACGCCGTTCGACGACGCGGGTTTTGACGCGTTCATCGAGCGGACGTTCGGCGATGAGTGATCTGGACATGACGCGACCGGGTTTCATCGACGGGGTCTGCCTGGTGGCGAACGCGGTGGGGGATGCGACCTTCCTGGTCGATGCCTCCAGGGACGCGATCGATGCGGCGCTGGCCAGCCTGAAGGCGCATGATCGGATGGCCGTGCTGGCACCCGGGTCGCGGCGCGTGCTGGGACGCGACGATCAGGACGACGGCGGCCCGGTGGTGGATGTCGGACCGGCATTTGGCGACTGGGTCGACGGATACGGGGCAGCGCTGGCCGGGTTGGCCGAATCGATACCCCTGGAACAGGGACCCACCCGGCCTGATGCGGTTGCCGTGATCGGGGTGCGCCTGGACCGTCGTGAGGGCGACCGACTGGGGGACCTGGACGAAGTGGCACGGATGGTGGGCGCGCTGGGCCTGGATGTCCGCGCTTCGTGGCCGTCGCCCGGCGGCCTGGACGCGCTTTCTGGCGTGGCGGGTGCTGCGACGCTGGTGGCGCTGCCCTACGGACGGGAAGCGGCGCGGCGCCTGGCTTCACGGACTGGGGCGCGCGTGGTCGAAACTGGGCTGCCGATCGGGCTGGATGGCACGTCTGCTTGGGTCATGCGGGTTGCCGAGGCGACCGGAACCATCGATGTCGCCGAAGCCTTCCTGGCAGCCGAACTGGACCGGGCAGCGCCCCGGCTGGAATGGGTCATTCCGCACTCGCTGTTGCACCGCCGCCTATGCCTGGGCGGTGACGGCCCTTGGATTGCGGCCTGGGCTGGAGCTCTGTCCGAGGTCGGGTGCAGGATTGTCGCGGCGGTTTTGACCGGTGGTTCGCTGCCCGATAGTTGGAACATCCCGGTAATGGATAGTGTGCCTGGACCTGACGCCGTCGACCTGTGCATCGGCGATCGTGCTTGCGTCGAGGCCGCTATCCGAATCGGAACGCCCGCGTTGGAACGTGGGATGCCCAGTCCAAACGCGCATTTTCTGACGCCTTCACCGGCGCTGGGAATACCGGGACTGCTCGGCATGGTGGAAGCGGTGATCAATCGACTTAGCCTGGAAACGGCGCTCAGGGATTGGCGTCATCCGGGTTCGCCACCAGAAGGTCCGCAATCGTATACAACCCGGCCGGCCGACCGATAATGCGTCGTGCCAGGGTCAGCGCTCCCTGGGCGAACGCGTTGCGCGATGCGGCCCGATGCGTGATTTCTATCCGGTCGTGATCCCCCAGAAAATGGATTGTGTGATCGCCCACGACCTCGCCCCCGCGCACGGCCAGTACGCCCAGTTCCTCGTCCTTGCGGGGCCCGCATTCGCCTTCGCGGCAGGCCACCAGTCGCAACTTGGGGGGCGTCTCGGATAGGCGTTGAGCCAGCGAGATCGCGGTTCCCGAAGGGGCGTCGCGTTTGTGGCGGTGGTGGACCTCGACGACCTCGATGTCGTAGGACGGCCCTAGCATTCGCCGCGCCATGGCCGCCAGTTCGTGCAGTGCGAAGACGCCGATGCTGGTATTCGCTGCCCACAGGACCGGGGCGTGTTTGGCCGCAGCGGCGATTTTCTGGTGGTCCGCGCTGGACAGGCCGGTTGTGCCACTGACCACTGGTATGCCTTGTTCGGCCATGGTCTGGATGAACACGATTGCACCCTGTGGGATGCTGAAGTCGATCGCCGCGTCCACCAAGCCGGTAAGTCCGTCGCACGAAGTCCGCAGTACCAAAGGGCCGCATGGCGTGGTGATGGTCAAATTCGCATCGGGGTGGTCGGGGGCCTCGACGATTGCGATTACCTTCACCTCGGGCATCGCCGACGCCGCCTCCAGCACCATGCGCCCCATCCTTCCCCGTGCGCCGTTCACGATCAGCCGGATCATGCCTTTGCTCCAAGCTTAGGTTCGAACCAGTCTGGACCAGTACACGCTGAATTGGCAAGCCTTGGAGAGGTGGCCAATTGACTTTCGGGCACCCAGGCGGTACACATGACCGGCTTTTTTCAGGGGTATCGGCAATGGCGAACGAACGCTACATTTTCTCGTCGGAGTCCGTGACCGAAGGGCATCCCGACAAGGTTTCGGACCAGATCTCTGATGCAATCCTGGACGCGATCCTGGCCCAGGACAAAAACGGCCACGTTGCGTGCGAAACGCTGGTGACGACGGGGATGGCGTTCGTTGGTGGCGAGGTCACGACCGACTGTTGGGTGGACATCCCTGCGGTCGTGCGACAGACGATCGAGCGGATCGGCTATACCGACCCCACGATGGGATTCGATTTCAAGACGTGTGCCGTGATCACGTCTGTCGACAAGCAGTCGAGCGACATCGCCATGGGCGTCAATCGCGGCGCACCCGAGGAGCAGGGGGCGGGCGATCAAGGCATGGTGTTTGGTTACGCAAGCCACGAGACCCCGGAACTGATGCCGATGCCGATCATCATGGCCCACCGGTTGGTCCGGCGGCTGGCCGAGGTCCGCAAGACCGGTGTCCTGCCGTTCGTGCGGCCTGACGGCAAATCGCAGGTGTCGGTGGCCTACGATGATGCTGGTCGTGTGATGGGCGTGACCGCGATCGTCTTGTCCACACAGCACACCGAGGACGTGACGCTTGCGCACATTCGTGAAGCGCTGGTCGAGGAAGTCGTCAAATCGGTGGTGCCGGCTGAATTGATGCTGCCCGATACCAAGGTCTTCGTGAATCCGACAGGGCGCTTCGTGATTGGCGGCCCGATGGGTGACTGTGGGCTGACCGGACGCAAGATCATCGTAGACACCTACGGAGGCGTGGGGCGCCACGGCGGCGGCTGTTTCTCGGGCAAGGACCCCAGCAAGGTTGACCGCAGCGGCGCCTACTACGGCCGCTATGTCGCCAAGAACATTGTCGCGGCCGGTTTGGCGGATCGGTGCGAAATTCAGATCGCCTACGCCATCGGCGTTCCCGAGCCGGTCAGCGTGCTGGTCGATCCGCAGGGCACCGAAAAGGTCCCGGTCGACCTAATCCGCAAACTGGTGCTGAAACACTTTGATTTTCGCCCGGGCATGATCGTGCAGCAACTGGACTTACTGAACCCCATCTACCTCGCAACTGCGGCTTACGGCCACTTCGGTCGATCGGAGCCGTCGTTCACCTGGGAGCGGACCGACCGCGCCGACGCGCTGCGGGCTGACGCGTTCTAGGTCCCTGGCACGAAGTTCAACCGTCGTTTTTGGCGGGCCTCACGCCCCTGTCTTAGTTCCACCTCGCAACGGACCTTTATTCCTTTACAGACGTTCAGGCT
>CAZHDQ010000372.1:0-3929 GCA_964531595.1 uncultured Anaeromyxobacteraceae bacterium | reverse complement strand
CCTCCAACGTCCAGCACGGACCCCGCGCATTTCTCCTTGTCCCCCTTTCCCGAAATTTCATCCCACACCACTTCAACAAATTGTCTCGGCAGTTTCATCCTGATACACTCATGCTGCGCCCCGTTGGGCAGGAGGCGTCCTTATGGCCAACCGTCGGATCCTGATCGTTGACGACTACCCCCAACTTGTAGAATTCCTGACCGAGCAGTTGACCGGCGAGGGCTACGAGATTCTGACCGCAACCACGGGGGCCGCCGCCATCCAGATCCTTGACGGTGGATTTTCGGGTGTCATCCTCCTGGACGTCCAACTTCCGGACGTGACGGGGCTGGACCTGTTCCACAAGATCCAAGCAGCCCAACCGCTGCTGCCCATCATCTTCATCACCGCCCACGCCACGGTGAACTTGGCGGTCGAGGCGACCCGCGTCGGCGCGTTCGATTTCATCGCCAAGGGCTCCGACCTAATGAAACGCCTGTCGGTGTCGGTCAAAAATGCCTTCAACCACCTGTCGATGACCGCGGAGCTGTCCCACCTGAAGGGCGAGCGCGCCAACGGCAACCCTTTCCCCGAATTCAAGACTGTCACGCCGCAGATGCAGCAGATCCTGGAAACGCTGCAATCCATCGTCAACAGTGCTGTGACCGTGCTGATTGAAGGCGAGTCCGGCACCGGGAAGGAGGTCATCGCCCGGGGCATCCATACATCCGGCTCGCGCCGCGCAGGGCCGTTCGTCGCGGTCAACTGCGCCGGCATCCCGGAAACACTGTTGGAAAGCGAGATGTTCGGTTACGAGAAGGGCGCGTTCACTGGCGCGACCAGCAGACGCGCGGGCAAGTTCGAAGCCGCGCACGGAGGCACGCTGTTCCTGGACGAGGTTGGGGAACTGCCCAAGGCCCTTCAGGCGAAATTGCTGCGGGTGCTGCAGGACCACTCGTTCGAGCGTGTCGGCGGCACCGAAACGATCACTGTCGACACCCGGATCGTGTCCGCGACGAACCGCGACCTGATGCAAGAGGTCAAACGAGGCAACTTCCGCGAAGACCTTTTCTACCGCCTGTCGGTGTTCCCGGTGCGGCTGCTGCCATTGCGCGACCGTCCCGACGATATCCCGGTGCTGGCCCAGCATTTTCTGCGCCGTTTCGCACGGGAAGAGGACAAGGACATCAGACAGTTTGAGCCCGCAGCGCTCCAGTTGCTAAAGGTCCAGCCGTTCCGCGGCAACGCCCGCGAACTGGAAAACCTGATCCGGCATGCGGTGATCGTGGCACGCGGCAACGAGATCACGGCGGTAGAACTGGTCGCGACTCTGGGCAGCCACCGCGTCCTACCTACGGCCGGCACCCAGACTGCCTCCCTGACTGGCTCCCTGGCCCAGCGACTTGCGCAGGCGTTCCCTACGCCGGACTCGCTGCCATCGATGAAGGACCTCCAGGCATCCTACGTACAGTGGGCGCTGGACCTGTCGGACGGGAACGTCAGTCGTACGGCTCGGACCCTGGGGCTGGGACGGGCCACCATGTACCGCTGGCTGCGAGGCGAGGACGCCTCCAACGACGCATGAGCGGCACGTCCCTGCGTGCGCGATATTAGGGAGGACACGATGGTACGACGATTCGACGCGCTGCTGGTGGCCACGGCACT
This sequence comes from uncultured Anaeromyxobacteraceae bacterium, assembly GCA_964531595.1. Taxonomy (GTDB): domain Bacteria; phylum Myxococcota_A; class UBA9042; order DTJE01; family DTJE01; genus DUVQ01. Next base: position 2,285 of record CAZHDQ010000372.1, on the reverse strand, counting down.
AGTGCTGGCTGGATGCTCGGGGGACGAAGGGGCCGCAACCGACCTGGGACGCGATGCATTGGAGGACGCGGTAGCGGCAGACACGGGCGTTAGGGACAACGCGTCCATCGACGCTGATGCAAAAGAACCTGCCGACCCAGGCGGCGAGGAGGCAATCGAACCGGACGCCACCGGGGACGTCCCCGCGGACGGCGGCGAACTTCCTGGGCAAGACGACCCCCCGTTTGCGCGCTGGGTCAACCCCTTTATCGGGACCGGCGGCGGGCTGGCGAACGTCGGCAACGCCATGCCCGGAGCGATGGCACCGTTGGGACTAATCAAGGCCAGTCCGGACACGCGCACGAAATACGGCATGCCGACGTTCCAGCACTGTGCGGGCTACCGCTACGAAGACGACCGGATTTACGGGTTCACTCACACGCACCTGCACGGAACGGGCGCGCCCGACTACGGTAACGTGAAGGTGATGCCGACCATCGGGATGGACGAGGCTAAAACGAAGTTGCTTGGCGCAACAGCACCATTCACCCACGAGGACGAAATCGCCACCCCCGGCTACTACGCTGTCTCGCTGCTGGATCCTTCCGTCCGCGTCGAAATCGCGGCGACTACGCGATGCGCACACCACCGCTACACGTTCCTGGACGCACCGGAGGCAGGCACAGTGGTGCTGGACCCGACCGCATCGCTGGACGGCGGACGGTCCAAGGGCGGGGCGCTGGATATCGACCCCGAGGCCGGCACCGTCGAGGGCTGGAACTGGGTCCACGGCCGCTTCTCGGGACGCTACGACGGCTTCCCGCTGTATTTCACTATCCGCTTCGACCGCCTGCCCTCGTCGCACGGCACTTGGCTGGACCAGGCGTTGTCCGAGGACTCAAACGCGGTGACGGCCGACACCGACCCCTCGAACTTTGGCGCCTGGTTCACGTTCGCCACCGCAGACGACCCGGTCGTCGAGTTCCAGGTGTGTTTATCGACCGTGTCTATTCCGGGCGCTGCCGCCGCTCAGGACGCCGAAATGCCGCAGTGGGACCTGGAGACCACGCGCGCGACTACGCAGGCCGATTGGGAGCGCGAAATGGCTACGATCGAGGTCGTCGGCGGGACGACGGCCGAGAAGACGAACTTCTATACGGCGATGTACCACGTGCTACAGATGCCGACGATCTGGAGCGATGTCGATGGGCATTACCAGGGCTTCAAGAACACCCCAGCGCAGGCCGACTGGACCTACTACACAGACATGTCGTTTTGGGACACTTTCCGGACGCAGCATCCGCTGCTAACGCTGGTCTGGCCCGAGCGACAGCGCGACATGATGCGTTCACTGACCTCAATGGTCGAACTGGGCGGATACGTCCCCAAATGGCCAATGGGCGCCGGCGACACTGGCAGCATGATCGGCGAACACGGGGCGACCGTCGCGGCGGACACCTGGTTGAAAGGCGTGCGGGACTTCGACATGGACACTCTTTACCCGGCGTTGAAGGAAACCGCGGATGGGCCGCTGCCACCCGGTGCGTACGGCGAGCGCGACGGCATCCAATCCTACCTTGACCGGGGGTGGGTCGCTGCGGACCTGCACGACACTTCCGTATCGAAATCGATGGAATACGCGTTCAACGACTTCTGTTTGGCAGAACTGGCACGGGATCTGGGCCACGACGAAGACGCGGACCGATGGGCACAACGCGCGGGCAACTACGCGCATCTGTGGGAGCCCGAGACACAGTTCTTCCGGGCACGGAATGCCGACGGTACCTGGGTAGAACCGTTTGAACCGACGAACTTCTACCTGGGCGACGGGCCGTACACCGAAGGCTCCGCTTGGCAGTGGCTGTGGTTCGTGCCGCACGACGAGACCGGCCTGCGCGCGCTGTTCGGCGGGGACGAACCGTTCATCGCAAAGCTGGAGGAATTTTTCGAAAAATTCGCCGAGACGTTCGACTTCCTGATCCCGATGCCTTGGTACTTCCACGGAAACGAACCGGACCTGCACAGCCCCTACCTGTTCATCCGGGCGGGCCGGCCGGACCTGACACAGAAGTGGGTGCGCTACATCCTGGATACCAACTACAAGCCCACGCCCGACGGACTGATCGGCAACGACGACGCGGGGACATTGGCGGCATGGTACGTGTTTTCGGCGGTCGGCCTATACCCGTGGCCGTGCGTGCCGGGTTACTACATCACGACTCCGATCTTCGACCGCGTAACGCTGCATCTGCCAGGCGGCGATTTGGTTATCGAAGCCGACGGCGCATCAGGAGGCACCCGTTACA
>CAZHDQ010000371.1:0-3938 GCA_964531595.1 uncultured Anaeromyxobacteraceae bacterium | reverse complement strand
CCCGAGGGCTGCGCAGCCTTGAGATCCCCGTCCCCCCCCGCGGTCAACAGGATCGTTATTCGGACGTTGTGATTAGACAACAGACCCTTCGGAATGCCCAGCGCCAATCAGTCGAAAGGTTGGACTCGATGTATTTCAACCTGCTCTCCCGCGCATTCTCCGGCGACCTGACGGCCTCGTGGCGCGAGGCCAACATGAAGGAACTGCTCCAGGAAATGGAACAGCAGGCCCGGGACCTCGCCCGCCTGCGGGAGGCCACGTCGTGATTCGTTCTCTTCACCTGGCCAACTTCAAGGCGTTCGGCGACCGGCAGTTTGTGCCATTCCGCCCGATCACGCTGGTCTTCGGCTCGAACAGCGCCGGCAAGTCCAGCCTGCTGCACGCTCTGGCCCTGGCCCATCACGCCCAGGCCACCGGGGACCTGGACGTGCACCGGACCACGATCGGCGGCGAATCCATTGACCTGGGCGGCTTCCACCAGTATGTCCACCGACGCGATACCGGCCGGCGGGTCGAATGGACCCTGGAACTGGAGACCGCCGGCCTGGACCCGGCGTTGGCCGGCCGCTTCGGCGATGCCGCGACGGTCGCCGTGCAGTTGTTCGCCGGGATGAACCCGACGCGATCGGTCGAAATCGATGCCGTGACGATCCTGGTGGGAGGCCAGGTCTTCCTGACGATGAGCCGCCGCGAGGGGGCGCACCTGCGAATTGACCGGCTGAACGGGACGCATTCGCTGGTGCTGCGATTCCTGGACGCGATCATCGAAAGCAATACGTACTACCAGGAAGTCCGCCCCGAGGACCGCGAGGTGGTCCAGGCCGTCCTGGATGAACTGCTGCCCGAAATCGACGCGGTCCGCGACAACTTCCTGCCCCGGATCCTGCCCGGTGCCGCTGCGGCCGCCGGGCTGATGGATCCGACGGCCGGTCTGGCGCCCGGCGGGGACCGGCGGGAAAGCGTGCGGCGCACCGTCGAGATGATGGCACCCCGATGGCTTCGCGACATCGTCAACGGCTTGACGGACGCGGTCCGGACGGAACTGGACCACCTGGCCTACCTCGGGCCGCTGCGATCGTACCCGCCGCGCCACGTTGCCTTGGCCCCGACGATGGACCCGAACTGGCATGCAGGCGGCGGCTCGGCCTGGGACGTGCTGCGCAAGGACGCCGAGGTCCGGTCGAAGGTGAACGCCTGGCTGTCGGACCCGAAGCGCCTGAGCACCCCCTACGAACTGATGGTGCGCGACCTGGTGGTTCAGGACCAGTTGGACCGTCCGTTCCTGGAATCCCTGGACGAGATCGACGCCAGGGGCCTGGAACTCGCGCCCAGCGAGGGGTTTGTGGACGGCGAAGCGGTGGTCGAGAACGTTCATCCGATCATCAAGGACCCGGATGCAGAAGCCAGAAGGTTCCTGGAACGGGTGCGCCGTGCCGACATCGACCGATTGACCGAGATGGTCCTGTTCGACCATCGAACATCGACCGTGGTCAGCCACCGGGATGTAGGCATCGGCATCAGCCAGGTGCTGCCCGTGCTGGTGAACGCCTACGCGATGAAGGGCCGGTGCATCGCCATCGAACAGCCCGAAATCCACCTGCACCCGGCGTTGCAGGCGGAACTGGGGGACGTATTCATCGAGTCGGCCCTGGGGGAAGCCCGCAACACCTTCCTGCTGGAGACCCACAGCGAGCATCTGGTACTGCGCATCCTGCGACGCATCCGCGAGACAGGCGAGGGCAAGACGCCGGCCGGCCTGCCCGCGATCCGTCCCGAGGACGTCAGTGTCCTGTACGTATCGACCCCGAGGAAGGGTTCATCCCAGGTGGTTGAACTGCCGGTCACGCCCGATGGCGACTTCACCCGCGACTGGCCCGACGGCTTCTTCCCCGAGCGGACGCAGGAGCTGTTCTGATGCACCGAGACTACGCGCTGGACCCCGAGGCAATCGCGGTCCCAAACGCAGTAATCGTTCTGAATGGCGCCTTTTCTTGGGCACAGGGACGGACCATCGCCGAGTACCCCCGGAAGTGGCCGTCCATGGTTCTGGCGGCGGCCAAGGCGTCACTGACGCCGGTCGCCCGGAAACGGGTGGAGGACTGGGCCTTCCGAATGGTCAGGCAGCGCCTGCTGATCGCTCGTCAAGGCGGGTATGATGAGGCGCGGACGTGGATCGAGAACGCCCAGGACGAGCATGCCCGCCGGCCGTTCAAGCGGATCGTGTCTCGAACCTACAACCCGGAATCGGCGAATTTCCTGTCGATCGACGACCTGATCGATGGGAATGCCAGATGGCCGGATTCGAACGGCCACATTCCCCGACGGGCCCGGGACTTCGCCGAGGCACTTGCGAACCTGCTTGTACGGTCTGCCGAAGTCATGTTCGTGGACCCCTACTTCGATCCCAGGCGCGAGCGGTGCCGGAACCCGATCGAGGCGATGATCCGGGCGTTCTGTACCGGCCGTCAGCCCTCGGTGACCACAAGGATCGAATCGCACACCTCCATCGAGCGTTTCTTCGACCGGAACGACGAGCCGACGGCCGACGAGATCGCCCGCGTGGCGGGGTTGCTGAAAGCAGACTGCGAGCGCATGCTCCCCACGTGCGTCCCTACCGGCTTCCAGTTGACGGTGCACCTGTGGAAGGAGCGCGTCCACGGTCAGCAGTTCCACAACCGCTTCGTATTGACCAACCTGGGGGGTGTGAAGTTTGGTCACGGCCTGGACGAGGCTGGACCTGATCGGGACGAGTACGACGACCTGACCCGCCTGCCGAACGAACACCTGGAAGCATGCAGGCAACAGTTCCTCCCTGGAGGGGCAGCATTCGAACGGGTGGTCCGACCGTTCAACATCCCCGGGAAGAGGTAGCCGCAGCGGGGCCATGTCTGACAATGATCGGTCAGGGCGTCGGCTCGATCCAGGCGGGCAAAACGACGCCCGGCCAAGGTGCTGCCGATAATCGGGTCGGTCTTGAGCGCCTGCGCCGTTACGGCCTGCGAGTCCGTTGCATCGACAGTCCCCCTTGACCAGCGGCGGGGGCGTCGCACATTACGCATTTCGTGGATGGAAAATCTTACACGCTGCACGACTGGTAGAATGCCTCCTGCACCGGGCGGGCCCGGCCCTGTGGGAGGTGTCCATGGCCAGTCGAATCGCCACTCTGATCCGTTCGCCGATCCCGCCCATCGCAACCGTCCTGGCCGACGAGGCCCCGGCGGGGGCCACTCAGTTCAAGGAAAGACGATGGGGCTGTGTGATGTGGCTGGCTACCGCGGCGTTCAAGGGCCGGATCGCGGTCGCCGACGCCTCGACGTTCGGCTGCCTGGGCGGCGGGACGGGGCTCGGGTTCGGGAACCAGTACCGGAACTGGCCCGGCGGAATCGAGTGTTTCTACCGGTTCCTATCCACGGGAAGCCCGGAGGAGGCCGATGGCCCCGCGAGGCGCCCCGGGGTCCGGGACCTGGACATCCACGGGGAGCGCTACCTAAAGGATCCGGCCGTGGCCCGGAGGTTCGTGGACGACCTTCCTATAGTGACGATTGACCGGCGCTACGTCGTGTTCAAGCCCCTGTCCCAGGTGGACCTTGCCGTCGAGACACCCGAAATCGTGCATTTTTTGGTGGATTCCGACCGCCTGTCGGCCCTGGTGTGCCTGGCGAATTATTCGGGGCCGGGAAACGACAACGCGATTCTGCCGTGGGCCGCAGGGTGCCAGAGCCTGGGGATCCTGGCAATGCGCGAGGCCCGGTCGCAACGCCCCCGGGTGGTCGTCGGCAACCTGGACATTTCGGCCCGCAAGCACATGAACGCCCAGTTCGGACCAGACAACCTGACGGTGTCGATCCCCTTCGCCATGTTCCAGCGGATGGAGTCCGACGCCCCAGGCAGTTTCCTGGAAACGTCGCAGTGGACCGATCTGCTGGATGCCCGGGAGG
>CAZHDQ010000370.1:0-3962 GCA_964531595.1 uncultured Anaeromyxobacteraceae bacterium | reverse complement strand
CCCCCCAGGTCGCGCGCCTGCTAAAGAAGTCCAAGAAAATGTTCGGCCAAGCCCAGGATCGCCAGATTGCGCTTCAGAATCTGGCGGAAATTGGGACCGAAGAGGCGATCGAAGCCCTGCTGCAACGCTACACATTCCGGATCGAGCAAACGATCGGCGACGAGGAAGAAAAGCGCATGGTCTTTGAATCGCTCGTGCGACTGGGACCGCCGGCCGTCATGCCGATCCTGCGGTTCCTGGAGACACAGAATTCGCCTTACTGGCCAACCAAGGCGCTGACCGAGATCGTCGGCGATGAGCAGACAGTCACTCACCTGCTGGGTTTGGTGGACAAAATGGAGGCGGTGTTCGATCGCGACATCGAGCGCAAGCTCGAACTGGTCAGCAACCTGCGGGAATTCAAGGATCCCCGGGTCAGCGAAATGCTGATGGGTTTCCTGAGCGACGACAACGAGGAATTCAGGGTCCAGGCTCTGGAAGGACTGGCGGACCTGGGCAGCGAGGAGATGGGCGACCTGCTCGTCGAACGTTTGACGGACGAAACCGAGACCCAGCGCGTCAAGACCGCGGTCCTGGACCTGCTGATCGACCACAAGTGGAAGATCAAGCGCCACAAGGAAGCGATCCGCCATGCGATCCCCGATGCCTTCTGGATCGACGATGTCGGCGTACTTCATCGACGTTGAGCCCCCGTTTCGGTGCGTCCTGCCAACCACTGACACCGCATTCCACTGACACCGCATTCCGCAACCGCCCCGCCCGTGCTATCGTTTCGGACATGGATCAGACGACCGCTGAACGCCACAATCAGGTCCGTTTCGCCCGGGGTAATGGGGCACTGGTCGAATCGCTCTTTTGCAAGATGCACCTGCCCGATGGCGAGGCGTTGTGGCTTAGATACACCCTCCGCAGGTCGGGCCCTGGCGACGAACCGGTGGTCGGGGGTCTGTGGGCCTTACTGTCAGGACCGGACGGCCATGTCGGTGGGTGCGACACGTTCGGCGCCGACGCGATCGCAGTCGCCGGAAAACGATTCTGGGTCCGCGTCGGTCCTGGCGAGATGTCGATGGGCCGGGCGACTGGTCAGATCGACCACCTGGTGACCGGCGACGGCACTGCGGTTTCCGGAACCTTGTCATGGAATCTGGTCTTTCAGACCGGCACGCCCTGCCTGGTCCACTTCCCAAACGACCTCATGTACAGCGGGCCATTCCCGCGAAACAAGATCGCGTCGCCCCACGTTTCGACCCGATTCTTTGGAACGGTCGTTGTAGCCGGCCGCCAGATCTACGTGCGATCGGCCCCAGGCATGCAGGGACACAACTGGGGCACGGGTGTTTCCGGTGACTGGGTATGGGCGCACGCAAACGTGTTCAGCGACGACCGCGAGGCGGTGTTCGAGGCGATCTCGTCGCGCATCACGGTCGGGCCGATGACCATGCCTCCTCTGTCCGTGGCCTACCTGCGCCTGGGCGGCCGCGAGTACCTGCTGAACGGCCCCAAGGCGATGGCTTCCGCACGATCTACGACCGGCCCCATGTCGTGGCATCTTTCGGCGGCTGGGGCTGGGATCCGACTGGAGGCGTCGCTGGACGCACCGCCCGAACGGACTATCGCGCTGGGTTACGTGTCATCGGACGGCGGACTGGTACCGTGCCAGAACTCGAATCTGGCGAATGCGCGGATTCACATTGACGGGCTTCCTGGGGGTCCGCTGGACCTGATCGCAAATCGCACGGCCACCTTGGAAATGGGCGGCCGCGCGGCCACAGCGGTACTGCCCGAGATGTTCAGGGGCTGACTGCAAAGGCAGCTACGTGGATTATACGGCGGCGGCTTGCACATCAATTGCCTTTGCAATTAAGACCTTAACTTCATGCAATTACCCGTGACAACAGCGTAGAGCGATAATCCGACCACTCGCCGATTTAAGTTCGCGCTTCCCGGGGGTCCGGGAAAGGACTGCGTGAACCCGGAATTGTGGCGAGCACCAGGGGCCCCCGAAAGGGTTCCGACAGGGAGATGGAAAATGCGCAAATACCTGTTTTCCGGGATGCTCGTGGCGATTGTCGGCCTGCTGGCGGCGTGCGAAGTCGATGACGGCGGTACGGCGACGAAACCGGACCCGAACGAGGGGAAAAACTACAGCCAACCAGTTGCCGCGGCCGAAGGCGGCGTGCTTTCCACCGACGGCGGGACAGCGGACGTGACGATTCCAGCCGGCGCCCTAGCCGAGGACACCACGATCACGGTGAAGGTTGAGTCGGCCACAGCAGGAGCCCAGTCCAGCGTCTACGATTTCGGGCCGAACGGAACACAATTCCTGACACCCGTTACCGTGTCCATCGCGTTCAGCGGGTCGGCAGGATCGGAACGCAAGGCGGTCCTGGCATGGCAAGACGATGACAAGTGGGTCGAGGTCGCCGGGTCGAAAGTCACTGACGGCAGGGTCACCGGTTCCATCAACCACTTCACCAAGTTCACGATCATTTTCGTCGACGACAAGGCGGTCCTGGTCGGGGAATGCGCAGACGTGGCGCGTTCGTTCCAGGCGTGCGGCGGCGATCTGAACGGCCACTGGGAATTCGACGCGATCTGTTTCGAGGACACCACACTCGGGGGAAACCCGTTCGAGGACACCTGCCCCGACGCGACGATCGAATTCGAGATGAACTGGGACGGGTACATCGAATTCGACGGAACCAACGCCACCCAGCAATTCCGGGGCCAGGTTACGGACATCGTCTACACCATTCCGACGTCCTGCCTGCCGACCGGGGCCGACTGTGCCACAATCTTCGAGGATGATGCGAACTGCTCCACCAAGGGCGGGGCTTGCGTGTGCAAGAGCACGGAATCCTCCGAAGCGGGCGAGCCGTCTGTCAACCCTTATCAGATCATCGGGAACACGCTGAAAATTGGCGATAACGACCCGGTTCCCTACTGCGTCCAGGGGGACAAGGTCACCGTGGAAATCACCGACATAGATGACGAAACGGGCGATGTATCGAAGATGTACACGGTCCTGAAGAAGATGTAGGTCCCTCCTCAGGCTCCGTATTACCTCAGAACTATCAACATTGAGATCGGGGTGGACTACGGGTCGGGACCGACTACAGGCGGTCTGCCAGCATGCAATCGCGGGCCGCTGTTTGGGTGCGCTATCAAGACATCGATGTCAGTGCGACTTCGCGGCGGGCGGGCGGAAGCCGAGGCACCATTGCCTGAACCAAAGCACCCGGTCTTCCGTTTGAAACTTAGGAACAACTCGTCGGTCAGGTGTCCACTCAACCCTTAGCAAGGCGCTTTTCATCCTTTTTCATCAACCACATGGCCGGAAACATCAGCCATGCAAACAGGATGAAGAAGACCAGTTCGAAAACGACGTTGCTCCCGGGTGCAGGCGATCCCTTGAACCGGCTCAGTACCGCGTCCCAGGTGTTTCCCAGCAGGTTGCCGAAAAAGATGATCCGGATGAACAGCAGGATGTGCTTCGCAGTCTTGTCCCCGTAAGTCTCGACAAGCTTGGTGGTCATTTCGCTTTCGGGGTGACGGTCGGTCTCCGCGTAGTGCTGGGCGTACAGCAAGGCCATCAGTTCAAAGTCCGAGGCGCCGGCCTGAAACTGGAGGTTGAACATATTCTTGACCTCCTCGTCACCAATGCCGGCGGCGACGGCCTGTTTCGCATGGTACCAGGAACAGTAGACACACCCGTTCACCGCCGTGGTCACAGTCATAATTTTTTCGATGAAAGCCGGGGTGATTTTCGGGTTCCGAGCCGCGCCGATGATCCACGGGATTCGCGTAAGCAGGAAGGCTATATCACCCAGGAAACGTCGGGCTGTAAAGATTTTTTTGCTGAACTTGTCACTCATTTGTGCCTCATCGATTAACGCAATCGTAGCGGTGCATTCAGCTGTTCACGGTGTGCAGTGTGACACGGGGGCACCCCCCTATCAAGG
>CAZHDQ010000369.1:0-3963 GCA_964531595.1 uncultured Anaeromyxobacteraceae bacterium | reverse complement strand
GTCTTTCGCGCGATGTCACAAGAGTTCCGTCGGCTCGTGATGGGCTCTACCCACCAGACCATCTACATGCCCGACGTCGGACAGTTCATGACGCCCTTGCCGCCACTCGACGAGCAAACCCTGATCGTTGCCCATATCCGTCACGAAACCGCCCGCATCGACGGCCTCCTCGACAAGGTCCACGAGGTCATCGAGAGGCTGAAGGAGTACCGCTCCGCGCTCATCACGGCGGCGGTGACCGGCCAGATCGACATCGAGCGTGAGCCATCCTGATGAATCAATCCCTCGACACCTGAAAATAAGTGTTGAGGTTTCAGTATGGCGGCCGTAGGATGCACCTCATGGCACTGTCACCCGCCGAACGCGTCCTGCGCCTGGCCAGAACCCGCGGGGTGATCCGCCCTGCCGACATGGATGCGCTGGGCGTGTCCAAGGCCGTACTGTGGCGGCTTCACCGTCAGGGCCGCCTGGAACGAACGGCCCGCGGACAGTACCGGGTCGAGGACGGGCCGCTGACCGAGCACCACTCCCTGGCCCGCGTGGCCGCACGCGTTCCCAACGGCGTCGTGTGCCTGCTGTCCGCCCTGCAGTTTCACGACATCGGCACGCAGTCGCCCTCGGAGGTGTGGCTGGCCCTCCCGCGCGGCACCTGGGAGCCGAAGTTCGACTGGCCGCCGGTACGCTTCATCCGCCTTTCCGGGCCCGCACTGACGGCCCTGGTCCAGGAACACGTCATCGAAGGCATCGCGGTCCGGGTGTATTCCCCGGCCAAGACGGTTGCCGACTGCTTCAAGTTCCGAAACCAGGTCGGTCTCGATGTCGCGCTGGAGGCTCTGCGCGACGCCTGGCGCAGGCGCCTGTGCACGATTGACCAGATCTGGGAGGCCGCGCGGGTGTGCCGTGTGGCCAACGTGATGCGCCCCTACCTGGAGTCGCTGGCGTGACCGCGGACAAGCCCCGCAACCTGGCCGCATCGGTCCACGACCGGCTCCTGGCCGTCGCCCAGGCGCAGGGCGAAGACTTCCAGCGGGTCCTGGGGCGCTACGGCATGGAACGCTTCCTGTACCGCCTGGGCGCGTCCGCCGAGAAGGACCGCTACGTGCTGAAGGGCGCCAACCTCTTCGCCCTGTGGGGGGCCGCGCTGCACCGGCCCACGAAGGATATCGACCTGCTGGGGTCCGGGTCGGATTCGCCGCAGGTCGTGGCGGCGTCCGTGCGTGCCGTATGCGTCGTGCCCTGCCCCGAGGACGCCGTGGTGTTCGACCCAGACAGCGTGCAGACCGAAGCGATCCGCGACGACGCGCGGTACGGCGGGGTCCGCGTTCGGCTCACTGGCCGGTTGGGTGCCGCAGCGGTCCCGGTGCAGGTGGACATCGGCTTCGGAGACACGGTCGTACCTGCCGCGCAATGGGCAACGTATCCGACACTCCTGCCGATGCCGAAGCCGATGATCCGCGCGTACCCGCCCGAGACGGTCGTCGCCGAGAAGCTGGAAGCCGCGGTCACGCTGGGTCTGGCGAACAGTCGCATGAAGGACTTCTACGACCTGTGGACGCTCGCCCGGGAGCACGCCTTCGACGGGAACACCCTGTGCGACGCCGTTCGGGCGACATTCGACCGCCGTGGCACGGCCATCCCGATCGAAGCGCCGGTCGCGCTGTCCCCGGGCTTCGCGATGGACCGGGCGAAGCAGGCGCAGTGGACGTCGTTCCTGCGCAAGGGGCGGGTGGTCGGGGGAAGGCCGACGCTGGACGACGTACTGGCAGACGTGTCGGAATTCGTGGTACCCGTCCTGGTGGCCGCGGCTGGCGGGGAGCCGTTCGAGATGACCTGGCCGGCCGGCGGCCCATGGACACCCAAGAGTGACGCGGGGGAATGATGGTGGACATCTCCGAAAAGAACCTGGAAGCCGCGATCGAGGCGGCGCTGCTGGCCGGCGGCCCCGACGATCCGGTACCCGCGTCGGGCGTCCAGGAACTGCTGTTCGGAAGCGGCGAGTACCCGCCGGGTGGCTATCGACGGCGCAAGTTCGAGGACTACGACCGTGCCCTGTGCCTGGACCCGGGGCCCCTGTTCGACTTCATCTACGCCACCCAACCCGTCGAATGGGAACGTCTGAAGAAGCAGCACGGCGACGACGCGAAGTCGATGTTCGCCAAGCGCGTGGCTTCCGAAGTGGCCAAGCGTGGCACGCTGGACGTGCTGCGAAACGGCGTGAAGGACTCGGGGTGCAGGTTCCAGTTGGCGTACTTCCGGCCCGCGACCGGCCTGAACGCCACCATCCAGAAGTTGTACGAAGCCAACGTCTTCACCGTCGTGCGCCAGCTGCACTACAGCGACAAGGATGCCGGCAAGAGCCTGGACATGGCGCTGTTCCTGAACGGCTTGCCGCTGTTCACCGCCGAACTGAAGAACCCGTTGACCGGCCAGAACGTCCAGAACGCGATGACCCAGTACCGGAAGGACCGCGACCCCCGCGAGCCCTTGTTCGCGTTCGGTCGGTGCCTGGCGCATTTCGCGGTGGATCCGGACCTGGTGTACATGACGACCCACCTGCAGGGCGCCGACACGCGCTTCCTGCCGTTCAACCGCGGGCGCGACCGGGGGGCCGGGAATCCGCCAACCTGGAAGGGCTTCGCCACCGCGTACCTGTGGGAGCGGGTCTGGGCGCGCGACAGCGTGCTGAACCTGGTGCAGCACTTCATCCAGATGATCGAGATCGAGGACGACAAGGGGCGCAAGACGGGGAAACGCCGGGTCATCTTCCCGCGGTACCACCAGCTCGACGCGGTCCGGCGGCTGATCGCGGACGCCAAGGACAAGGGTGCCGGCCAACGCTACCTGATCCAGCACAGCGCGGGCAGCGGCAAGAGCAATTCCATCGCCTGGCTTGCCCACCAGTTGTCCGTCTTGCACGACGACGAGGATCGCCGGGTCTTCGACAGCATCATCGTAATCACCGACCGGCGGGTGCTGGACCGCCAGCTCCAGGCGACGGTGCGCCAGTTCCAGCAGACCCTGGGCGTCGTCGAGAACATCGACAAGACGTCCCGGCAACTGCGCGAGGCCCTGGAGACCGGCAAGACGATCGTCGTGACGACGCTTCAGAAGTTCCCGGTCATCGCCGGCGAGATGGGGGCACTGCCCGGCAAGCGCTTCGCCGTGATCGTGGACGAGGCACATTCGTCGCAGTCCGGCGAGAGCACGAAGAGCCTGAAGACGGTGCTCGACTGCGACAGCCTGGAGGAGGCGGCCAACGAGGACGCCCCGGAGACCGAGGATCTGGAGGACCGAATCGCCGCCGAGATGGCCAGCCGGGGCCGGCTGCCGAACGTCAGTTGGTTCGCCTTCACGGCCACGCCCAAGAACAAGACGCTGGAGTTGTTCGGATCGCCGAAACCGGGCGGCAAGGACTTCGAGGCGTTCAGCCTGTACTCGATGCGCCAGGCCATCGAGGAAGGCTTCATCCTGGACGTCCTCCAGAACTACACGACGTACCACGCGTACTGGAACCTGCTGAAGAAGGCGGCCGACGATCCGCGCGTGGAACGCGCCAAGGCGGCGACGGCGCTGCGGTGGTTCGTCGAACTGCACGCGCACACCGTGGGCAAGAAGGCCAGGATCATGGTCGCGCACTTCCACGAGCACGTCGCGCACCGCATCGGCGGCAAGGCCAAGGCGATGGTCGTCACGCGGTCGCGACTGCACGCCGTCCGGTATCGCCAGGCCATCGACGAGGTCCTGAAGGAAAGCGGCTACCCGTATCGTGCGCTGGTGGCGTTCTCGGGGACCGTGCGGGCCGGCGGGGTGGACTACACCGAGACCGCGATGAACGGCATCCCGGACACCCAGACGGCCGCGACGTTCAAGCAGGATGCCGTCCGGATCCTGGCGGTGCCGCACAAGTTGCAGACCGGCTTCGACGAGCCGCTGCTGCAGACAATGTATGTGGACAAGCCGCTC
>CAZHDQ010000368.1:0-3964 GCA_964531595.1 uncultured Anaeromyxobacteraceae bacterium | reverse complement strand
ACTACTGCTGCTCCCGTTTCTTTCCCTGGGCCTGCTGATGACTATCGCCTGCACCACCGATTCCGGATCGCCCGATGCAATCGTGAACGACGCGGTAGCCGACACGGGCACCGACACGACGCTGGCCGATATCGCGACTGACGAGGGGCCCATTCCTATCGACTGGGACGCGTTCTACGAACCCCGTGACTGGACCGACGACGGCAAGAAACGCGTAGTGATCCTGCACACTAACGACATGCACTCGTTCGTCAGCGGCCTGGGCCCGCTGGCCGACTACACGCCGAACTGGCTAAACGGCGACGGTACGATCGGCGGCTTTGCTCGGCTGGCGGCGCTAATCGAGCGTGAACGGCGCGACCCACGGCCGGGCGCTGCTGTGCTGACCGTCGACGCCGGCGATTTCACGTTCGGGACGGCGTTCGCGTACCTGGCCCGGACCGTCGGCCTGGAACTACGACTGATGGAGGCAATGGGCTACGACGGCACAACGCTGGGCAACCATGAAATGGACTGGTCGCCGTCGGGCACGGCCCAGGTGATCAACGCCGGCTTAGACGATGATTCGCACCTGCGGATCCTGTCGTCCAACCTTGTCTTCTCGGACGAGGACCCGGCCGACGACGATCTGGCGGCACTGGTCGGGTCAAAGATCCTGCCGTACCGTGTGATCACCTTGGACAACGGAATCAAGGTCGGTCTGTTCGGCCTGCTGGGCACCCAGGCGATGACGCTGGCACCACACGCGGTCCCCGTCACGGCCCGCAAGCCGGCCACGGCGGCCCAGGAAATGGTCAACATACTGCGCAACGAAGAGGGCGTTGATCTGGTCGTCGGCTTGTCTCACGGCGGCGTGGGCGAGGGTTCGATCAAGGGCGAGGATGAACAGGTCGCTGCAGCGGTAACCGGCCTGGACGTGCTGGTTACCGGCCATTCGCACACGCTGCTGACCGAAGCGATGACCATCGGCGACACTCTGGTTGTTCAGGCCGGAAATTACGCGCAACACCTGGGAAAGCTAGTGTTGGTCGAAGATGGGGACGGGTTCTCCCTTGAATCCTGGGAAGCGCTGCCGATTGACGACGCGGTGCCCGGTCTGCCCGAGATCATCGCGACAGTGGCCGAGGCTGAAGCCGACCTGGATGATGCTATGTTCGAAGGCATGGACTACGGCTACCAGACGGCGATCGCAACCACGGCCTTCGACCTGATGCCGATTGAATTCGCCGAATCCGGCCTTGGGGATTTGGTGGCCGACGCAGTACGTTGGACGACGTCCCAGGACGACCCCGAAGGCCCGGTCCGGATCGTTTGGGAGGCCAACGGCGTGATCCGTGACGGCATCCGGAAGGGCTTGACTGGCGACGTCAGAGTGGGCGACCTGATCAATATCCTGCCGCTGGGCCTGGGTCCGGACCACGAACTGGGCTATCCGATGCTGGCGTTCTACCTGACCCCCGCCGAGGTCAAATCGGCCCTGGAAGTCATCGTAGGCTTGGCGCCGCTGGTCTCTGACAGTTTCTTCCTGCAGGTGTCGGGCCTGAAATTCACGTACGACACCGACGAGGGTCTGCTGGACATGGTCAAGACCGTGTGGCTGGGCGACGAGATCGACGGCTTCGAGGATACGCCGCTGGACCTGACGTCGACGACGCAACTGATCCGGTGCGCAGCGAACCTTTACATTGCGCAGATGTTGGGCGTCGTCGGCGGTTTCGGGATTGACATCACGCCGAAGGACAAGGACGGCAACCCGTATGTCAACATTGAAGAGGCGATCCTGGACGTCGACCCGGCAACCGCCGGCGTACAGGAACTGAAGCTGTGGCGCACGATGATCGAGTTCCTGCGCGCGCTGCCCACCGAGGACGGCGCCCTGCCCAGAATCCCCGACCGCTACGCACAGCCGCTGGGTCGCATGATCCCGCTGTAAACGCAGGCTCAGAGCTTGCGCCAGCGGCCGGTCATGCGCTTCGCAGTATGAACTTCACTTTACCAAGACAAACCAGGGGTTTAGGGGACAGGGACCAACTCCCGCTGGGCGCGGTCCAGAAAACCCTGCAGCACGCCGGCGGTAGGGCGCTGTTTGGAGACACGCAGCGTTGCCAATGACGAATCCCAGGCCGTCAGCACGTCGGGGTCGATCGGGTTGCCATCCGCCTTCGCGTGCAGCAATTGGACCGCAACCTGGCCCGCCGCGCCGCAGCACTCCAACTGGGTCGCCCAGGGTCGAATTTCGGCTCGCAGCGCCTCGTCTTGCACAAAGGACCAGTCATCACCGACACGTGCGAATGGGTCCAGGAACGCCGACACCAGCGCCGAACCGGCATCGCCGACACCGATTGCACCGTCATATGCCGCCCAGAAGGATGCGATGGCGGTCTCTAGTCCGAGCGCCGGGCTCCCGCCGATAGTCGGCGAGCGATTGACGTCAGCCATCAGGGCCAAGGCATCGGCACCGGGGCCTGGGCCGGCCAGAAACGTCGCCATCCCCTGGACCGACCGTTGTGGGTCGTACGCGGCCGAGTTCCAGGCGTAGTCCGCACAGGTCGCCAGCGCTGGCAGCGACGCGAACGGGTACGGCATCGGATTGAACATCAGGCCGGCGACATGTGCCGTTAAATCGCCAGCACGGCCCTCCAACGGCCCCAAAAACAGGTCGACTTCAGCGTGATCCAGCACTGGATAGTTGTCGCCCAACAGGGGCATCCGTTTCATCCAGGCGGCCACCTCGTCCGCATCCTCCGCAGTGATCGTTTCCGGGATGATCTGTCGCCCTGTCCAGCCGATCGTGACGTAGTCCGGCAGTCGTTCGCCCGTCAACTTCAGGGATACCGATGCCGTCGGCGCGCCGCTCCAGTAGTCGTTCGGCACGAAGCCAAACACCAATCCAGGGCGGTCCGCGTGCAACCGCGCCAACACGTCGGCCGCGAAATCGGTCACCGCATCGTCGTAGGAATCGAATTCCGCTTCGTCCTCCAGCGGCAGTACACGGTCCGTATCGTCGAAACTCAAACTGAACAGGTCAAATCCAAGGTCCAAGAGTTCGCCGATACGGGTGACGAACAACGCGCGGTCATCCTCGCTGGAAAACATCACTGCGGCCAGCGGGCGAACCTGGATCCCCGCGAGCAACCCGGCGTCGTGCGCCGCAGCGGCAATGGCTGCCAATTCGGCCAGGTAGCCCGGCTCCCATGATTCTTTCCAGTAGTCGAACAGCCAGTTCGTAAACACATCCATCTTGGATGCGTAAAGGAAAGTGTTGAACTTCATCGCAGCCAGTTTCGGCATCAGGGCGATTCGGTCGGCTGGATCCCAGCTCGGCCCGTAGAAGGTTTCGATAACACCGCGCAGCGCAGCGGCGGGGGCATCGGCGATCGCCAGTTCCTCGGCAGGCAGCGGCATACCCAGCGCCAGTTGCCTGACCGTCTGCCAAGCCATGCGTCGACCGGCTTCGCTTGGGGCAAAGATATGGATTTCTGCAAACCCGGCAGCGGTTACACGTACCCGGAGAAAATGTGCCTCGTCCGACACAGGCAGGTCCGGTGCGCACGCGGCAATGACGCTAGGCCACTCTTTTGAGGGGTGCACGACGATCAACAGGTCGCCGGAGCCTGCCTGGGCAATGCCTCGCTCGGCACACACGCGGTCGAACCAGGCCCGATCAGCGGCGTCACCGTCCAACAGGGTGGCCGTCGTCGGGTCCAAGACAGCCGCCTGGCCCCCCCATCCCTGTAAGCGCCACGGATTCGGCAGAAGCAAGCTTGCGAAAGCCGCCGCATCCTGCGGGGCACACCAGGATTCCGGGCTGAAATCGCCGGGGTCCGCGGACACATCGCCCAGAAACCCTTGATCCGGGACACCAGTCCCGCCGTCGGCCACACACCCGGCCACCAGTACCAAGCCGGTGGCCATCACCATCGCGATCAACGTTCGATGGGACATCAGCCACCCCGCCGCTTCA
>CAZHDQ010000367.1:0-3969 GCA_964531595.1 uncultured Anaeromyxobacteraceae bacterium | reverse complement strand
AGGGTCGGATGCGCGACCTGTAACTTGAGAAGTGTAGATGCACGCCCCAGCAGATTCTGGATGGAGTGGAGTCTGCCTAGCGCTGGCGCTTCTTGGCGACCTTGATGGCCTTGCGGATCACGACGATGCTGTTCGGGGCGCCGGGCAGGCCTCCCGAGATCATCATCAAGTTTTCCTCGGGGAATACGGCTACGACCTTAAGGTTCAACATCGTTTCGCGGACGTTGCCCATCTGGCCACCCATCTTCTGGCCAGGGATAACACGGCCAGGATACGTCGCCATACCGATCGAACCACCGTGCCGGAAGGACTCGTGCGTTCCGTGGGTCCGGATGGTGCCATGGAAATTGTGGCGCTTCATGACGCCCTGGAATCCACGCCCGCGCGATGTTCCGGTCACGTCGACCTTTTCGCCGGGAGCGAACAGTGACGCGTCTACCGATCCGCCCTGCGGGTACAGCAGCGCCTCGTCCGGGGTCACGCGGACCTCTCGGATCAGTGCGGTGGGCGTCGCTTCCAGTTTCTTGAACACGCCCAATTCGGGTCGGGTCATCGACTTTTCGCGCGCCTTTCCGAACCCCAGCACCACGGCGTCGTAGCCGTCGCGCCCCTCAGCGGTCTTGATCTTCAGGACCTGGCAGGGACCAGCCTCGACCAGCGTAACGGGAATCCGGTTGCCGAACTGGTCAAAGTACTGGGTCATCCCGATCTTCTTGCCGACAATAGCGATGGACATGTCGTAATACTCCCGCGTTCCGTCAATCAGTTGCTCGCGGCCCTAAACGGGGCCTGACTAAAGCGAGCGGCGCATGCTACCGCAAACAATACCGGGCGTCAATAGGATTTTCCCGCTGGCCGGCCGCTTCGGGTCGCGCCTGAACCACTACGGGTGTTTCGTCGCGGTCGGCGTTGCAGTCGCGGGTGGTGTTGCAGCAGCGGTCGGCGTCGCAGCCTCGGGTGGCGTCGAGCTTTCGGCCTCCTTGGGAGAGGCTGCATGTGTGTCATGGCCCTTGGCCTCGGGGGCGCCGCTGGAATGCTTGCGTGCGTAATCTGTCAGGTACCAGCCCGTTCCCTTCAACACGAACGAGGAATGGGAAATCAGTCGGCGTGTCCGGTCAGCGCCACAGTGCGGGCAGGTCTCTTCTTTGGGATCTGACATCCGCTTGACTGCTTCAAATTCGCGGCCACAGGCTTCGCAGGCGTACTCGTAGGTCGGCATGATCCGCTCCGGTGCAAAACCACCATTTCACCTGCGGAACAATGGGGACGCACCAAGGCGATGTCAAGATACGGAAGGCTTTGAACCAAACAGGTCTCTGGCGTTGCCGCCCATGATGCGGGCCCGATCGCCTGCGTCCAGGTGCAGCGCGTCGATCACCGCCAAAAACGATCCTGGGTGGTTCAGATTGTGGTCGCTCCCGAACACCAGACGTTCCGGTCCAAGTGTGTCGATGGCCCGGCCGACGACCCAGTACTCGCGGATGCTTTCGGTGCCCAGATACACATGGGACAAACGCCGCTCGTGAATCGCCGCCGCCGCGCCGGCGACCAGCAGCGGTCCGTCGCCACCCATGTGAGAAAGGACGAACGGAATCGTGGGAAACGCCGCAGCCGCTTCCAAGGCGACTTCCCAGCCGGCGACCTCGCGCCAGCGCCCGCAGTGCGTCACGACTGGAAGGTCGTGGTCGCGGGCGTAAGCCAGGAAAGGGCGGTATTCGGGCGCGGTCAACGGCAGTCGCGCGAACGACGGGTGGCACTTCAAGGCCCGGATGCGTGGGTTGGCGCGTTCCAAGAAATCCATCGTCGGACCTGGTCGATGCGGGTCGATCCAGACAGCCATCAGCAGTTCGGGCCCGAGGATACCGGCAGGGTCACCAGGGGAATCGTCCAGTGCGTCAAGTAGCCCGTCGTTATCCCCGGTGTCAGTCGGCATTACCAACGCGCCCGTGATGCCGGCCTGGATGAGCACAGCCCTGACATCATCCAGACCCGATGCGCGCCCTGCGAAGTCAGGGGTCTGCCAGGTGCCTACATGCACATGGGCGTCGAATAGTTCGAATGCATCGCGCAAAGTGGCTCCAGGACTCGGGACCGCCCCAGTCTAGCGCAATGAGATTTGGAATGTGGTATTGTCCCGCCGTGATCGTAGCCGTCCTCTGGCTTTTTGGTCACAAACCCCCCGAAATTCCGCACCTTCTTTGGAAGTTTTAGCGGTTGGGGAGGAAGGAGTTCCCGTGTCTGTGACGATTCCGTTGCTGTTGACCCAGGTTTTCCTGCGGTTCTGGACACCCGACCTGCTGACACCCACGCAGGAGATAGTGTTGGTGTCGCTGTACAAGGGCATCAATCCGCACATTGCGCTGGCGGTCAGTCAGACCGAGACCGGTGCCCTGTCCGAGGAGGATGGGACTCGCGATACCGTGATTTCCATGGGCAATTACGGTCGCTTTCAGGTGAATTGCGGGACGTGGCGAGAGCCGCTGGTGCTGGATTCCTGCGCTCGCCTGCTGGAGCGCCACACGAACATCTGGGCGGGATTGACTATCTTGTCGTACGTGTCGACGAACCGTAGAGCGCGTCCCGGCGGGTCGCACCAATGGGTCGCCCACTACAACGAGGGCACGGTCGTCCAAAAAGGTGGCCGCGGGGAACGCTACGCCCGGCGCGTCGACTATCACATGCGACGATGGGCGAAGGAATCGCGGCGGGTGTTCGATCCGATCCGCGGCTGGTAGGAGTCTAAATCAATGAAAATCCGCAGTTTTCACGTCAAACCGAACCTTCCGGATGTCCTGGCACCGTTGAAGGACATCGCGATGAACGTCTGGTATTCGTGGAACTGGGACGCCGTCCACCTGTTCATCCGGCTGAACCCGGTCCTGTGGGAGCAGGCGAACCAGAACCCCGTGTTGATGCTGGGCATGGTGTCCCAGGAGGATCTGGACCGCATGGCGGCTGACGACAGTTTCGTCGCCAACCTACGGCGCGTTCACGAGCGGTTCCAGCGTTACCTCGATGCGACCGCCTGGTTCCAGGAGGCGGGGCATGACCCGGCGACGCTGGTGGCCTACTTCTCGGCCGAGTACGGACTGGACGAGGGGCTTCCCATCTATTCGGGCGGCCTGGGCGTGTTGTCGGGTGACCACCTGAAGGCCGCGTCGGACCTGGGCCTGCCACTGGTGGGCGTCGGCCTGTTGTACCAGAAGGGGTACTTCCGGCAGGTGCTGAACCTGGACGGCTGGCAGCAGGAACAGTACCCGGACAACGACTGGTACAACATGCCGGTCCACCTGGAACACGACGCCGACGGGAAGCCGCTGAGCGTGTCGGTCGAGATGGCGTCTGAAACGGTCGTGGCACGGATCTGGCGCGTGCAGGTTGGCCGTGTGCCGCTGTACCTGCTGGACACGAACGTCCCTGAAAACGCGCCGCACCTGCGCGAGATCACCTCGACGCTGTACGGTGGCGATCGCGAGACGCGTATTCGGCAGGAAATCGTTCTGGGCGTGGGCGGCGTTCGGGCGTTGCGGGCGCTGGGGTTGGCGCCCACCGTATATCACATGAACGAGGGACACTCGGCGTTCCTGGGGTTGGAGCGACTCCGGATGGCGATGGCCGAGCACAAATGCGATCTGCCGACGGCCCGTGAATATGTGTTCGCGACCAACGTGTTCACCACACACACGCCCGTGCCAGCCGGCAACGAGACGTTCGAACCCGCGCTGGCCCATCGATACACCCAGCCGTTGCTTTCGCAGATTGGGCTTTCGTTTCCCGATTTCCTGAAACTGGGGCAGGTGGGCGACGGACGGCCAGAAGGGTTCGGGATGACGGTCCTGGCGCTGCGGACGGCTGGTTTTTCCAATGGTGTCAGCCGCCTGCACGGCGAGGTGTCCCGGAAGATGTGGCAGGGGCTGTGGCCGTCGCTACCCGTCGCGGAGGTGCCGATCAGTTCCGTAACCAACGGTA
>CAZHDQ010000366.1:0-3982 GCA_964531595.1 uncultured Anaeromyxobacteraceae bacterium | reverse complement strand
CAGTCCTACGACATCCGCGACGTCATCGAGCGGATCGTCGACGATGGGCGGATTTTCGAGGTCCACGAGCACTTTGCCGAAAACATCGTCTGCGTGCTGGCGCGGATGGCTGGTCGGCCCGTTGGTATCGTCGGCAACCAACCAGCGGTGCTCGCGGGGTGCCTCAACATCGATGCCGCGGTGAAGGCGGCGCGCTTTGTGCGTTTTTGCGATTGCTTCAATCTGCCCATCGTGACGCTGGTGGACACGCCCGGGTTCCTGCCCGGGACCGACCAGGAGGCGGGTGGGATCATCCGGCATGGGGCGAAATTGGCCTATGCCTACTCCGAGGCAACCGTTCCGAAGGTCACGGTGATCTGCCGCAAGGCCTACGGCGGTGCGTATATCGTGATGTCGTCCCGACACTTGCGCGGCGATTTGAGTCTGGCTTGGCCCACCGCCGAAGTTGCGGTCATGGGGCCTGAAGGGGCCGTCAACATCGTGTTTCGCAAGGAAATTCAATCCGCCGAGAATCCGGAGGCCGCTCGGGCCGAGGCGGTTGCCGATTATCGCGAGCGCTTCGCCAACCCTTGCACTGTGGCTGAGGTCGGTTTCGTCGACGCCGTGATACAGCCGCGCGACACCCGGCGTTTCATCACGTCGGCGTTGGCGATGCTGGCTAACAAACGTGACTCGAACCCGCCCCGGAAACACGGAAACATCCCGTTGTAGCCATCGTGTCCCAGATATGCGGTGGTTCGATTGTTGGGCGCTTTACTTTCCCATCTTGGCGCGCAGCAAGGCCAGAGTGCGCTCGACCACCGCGTCCAGGGGTTGCGAAACATCGGCGCCCGCCGCGAACGGGTGGCCGCCACCGCCCAGTTCCTGGGCCACGTCGTGGATTTCAACGCTGCCGCGTGACCGCATGCTGACCTTGACCGTGGCATCGCCGAATGTCTTGAACAACACAGCGATTTCGACGCCTTCGATGTCGCCCAGGATGTTGACCATGCCGCGCACCTCGTCGCGGTCCAGGTGCAGGCCAGCCAGCATCTGCGGGTCGATCGGCGCCCAGGCCAGTCGGCCGCCCAGTTCAAAGGTGGCGGTGTTCATCAACCGGCTTTGCATCAGCATCGTGTCGCGACTGACGGTCCCGAATAACCGCTTGCCGATGGAATCCCCGTCGGCGCCGGCGGCGATGAGCATCGCGGCCACTTGGAACACCTCGGGATCGTTGCGCATGAAACGGAACTGGTTCGTGTCGAACAGGATCGCCGTGTACAACGGTTCCGCCAGATCGGGCGTCAATGTCACACCCAACCGGGCAAGGACGTGGGCCATCAATTCGCCTGTGGACGGGAAGTCCCGTGCCAGGATCCCCGTGATGTGGTTGGAACTGGGCGCGTGATGGTCGATGGCTGCCACGGGACCGTTCCGGGTCGCCAGCACGTCCCCGACGGCACCGGCGCGCCGCAGTTCGCCGGTGTCGATCAGCAGCGCAAGGTCGGCCTCAAGCAACACCCGTTTGTGTTCCGGGCGCAGCACGTGGATATCGTTGTCCCGGTCCATGAAGGAAAAACGCTTCAGCGTGTCACCGGGGTTGACGATGGTCACCCGTTTGCCCAGCCGGCGCAACGCCCGTGCCAGCGCCAGTTCGGACCCGATGCCATCCCCGTCGGGGCCTTCGTGAGTGGTCAATACGAAACTGGACGCTGCGCGAATCTGGTCGAGCAGCGCCGCGGCCTGGGGCGTGTCCAGGATCGCGGCCTTCGGGAAGTCTGTAGTACCGAGTCTCATGAGATGATCTCCATCAGGAGGGACAACATGCGCGCGGTGGCTCCCCAGACCGTGTGCCCGTTGTGATCGATGAATAGCACGTCCTCGACGCGTCCGTGCCGTTCCCAGGGGACGTGCCGCACGCGCGCCGGGTCGCTGAGTGCGGCTAGTGGGAACTCGAATACCTCTGCGATTTCAGCGCTGTGGGGTGACAGACCGTCGAAGCCGTCGATCGCAGCCACGAATGGAACGACGTGGTAATTGGTGATTGTCAGAAAGTCATCCAGTCGCCCCAGCAGTTGCACCCGCGCAGGGTCCAGTCCGACCTCCTCGCCGGCTTCGCGCAGGGCGGTGGCGAGGATGTCGTCATCTTGGGGGTCTCGGCGTCCACCGGGCAGGCTGACCTGCCCCTTGTGCGCATCGCGGGGGTTATCGTCAGATCGTTCGCAAAGCAGCACCTGGAGCCCCTCGCGCCCTTCGGAAACAAGCATCAGAACAGCGGATTCAAGATAGCCGGCGGGGCAGGGGTGCTGCGTCGGCGCGTGGTCCCGCAATTGCGCGGCAACGTGTGCAAGGTTGGGGGAAATCGGGTTCTTCATGATCGTCAACACCGAGACATTGCCAGCATGAATTCCTCGCGAGCGGAACCATCCTCAGCAAAACTACCGCGCCACGCCGTCGAGACTGCCTGGGAATCCTGCTTGCGGACGCCGCGGGCGACCATGCATAGGTGGGTCGCTGAAACGGCGACGCCCAGGCCCTTTGGCTTCAGCACGTCGAAAAGGCTGTCCGCGATCTGCGCCGCCATGCGTTCCTGGACCTGCATGCGGCAAGCGAAGTGGTCGACCACCCGTGCGATCTTCGACAGCCCCAAGATACGCCCGTTGGGGATGTAGCCGACGTGCGCGTGGCCGAAAAATGGCAGCATGTGGTGTTCGCAAAGCGACACGAATTCGATCTGTCGGACCATGACCATGTCGCGGGATTCCTCGTCGAAGAGGCCGTCCTCCAGAACTTCGTCCAGGGATTCGCGCTGGCCACGGGTCAGGTAGAGCATCGAGTCCATGACCCGCTGCGGTGTCCGCTTAAGCCCGGGCCGATCGGGGTCCTCGCCCAGAAGCCGCAGGAACTCGCGGAATTGGTGTATCTGGTGTTCGTCGTTTTGCATTGGGCAAGTCCCCCGTTTGGAAGGCGCGCGCATTATAGCGCAAAGCGGGCCACTAGCGGCTTTCCGATGGCTCGGCGCCTTGCGTGCCGCTGGAATCCGGGCTAGTATGCCGTTCATGGAATTCTGGAAATACCAGGGTACTGGCAACGATTTCGTGGTGATCGAGGCGCTGGCCGGCCGGCCGGCTTGGCTGGACAATGCCGCCATTGTCGCGGTTTGCGACCGGCACTTCGGTGTGGGCGCGGACGGCATCCTGTTGATCGAGCGGGGTAAGTCGGCCGATTGGTTCATGCGAGTGCTCAATGCCGATGGATCGGAAGCCGAGATGTGCGGCAACGGCATCCGCTGCATCGCGCGCCACTTGGCGGATCATCTGGGAGTGCCAGGCCCGGTTGTGCCCATCGAAACGGGCGCGGGTGTTAAGTCCTGTCGGTTGCATCGTGACGCAGCGGGTGCGGTGACGGGCGTGACGGTGTCGCTGGGCGCGCCGATCCTGGAACCGGCACAAATTCCGGTGGTGTCGGCTGCCCACCAGAACATCCAGGCGACGGTTGAGGGGCGCACGTTTATCGGTCAGGCCGTCAGCATGGGCAATCCTCACTTCGTGATCTTCGAGGGCATGGGCGCGGACGAAGCGTCCGTCTGGGGCGCGCGGCTGACGGCTTCCCCACTGTTCCCGCGCCAGGCCAACATCGAATTCGTGGAAACGCTGGGCCAGGCGCACCTTCGGGCCGTCGTGTTCGAGCGCGGCGTGGGTCTTACGCTGGCCTGTGGCACTGGTGCCGGCGCGGTGGGCGTCGCGGCGGTCGTCACGAAACGGGCACCGGCGGGCGAACCGATCAGGATCGACTTGCCCGGCGGGCCGCTGAACATCACGGTGCTGCCGGATTTTTCGGACGTGCTTTTGGAAGGACCTGCGACTCCGGTTTTCCGGGGCCTGCTGAATCTGCCGGTCCTTGGTCGGACGGACTAGCCGCAGCCCGACGGCCTTCTTCTTTCCGCTTTGACCAGATCGGACATTCTGGACCCGAAATACAATCCTCGCATTCGACTCTGCAG
>CAZHDQ010000365.1:0-3989 GCA_964531595.1 uncultured Anaeromyxobacteraceae bacterium | reverse complement strand
GACCTGCTCGAGAGTTTTGCGGTCCAATACTACGGTCGGGCGCCGATCCCTGCCCAGGTTCTGCTGCCGGCGGCACTACTCGAGCGAACCGAACCGCTGGAAGATGTCTTGGCGGCGCGCAGCAGGCGGGCCGTTCAGGTGCGGCGGCCGGTGCGGGGGCCGGCGGCAGATGCTGTCCGGATGGCAGTCCACAACGCGGAATTGCTGCTGGCCGAGGGGCTGTCGTCTGGCGGGGCGCGCCACCGGGCGCTGGCGAGGGTGTCTGAACTGCTGGGGTTGCAGTCGCCTCCGCGGCGGATCGAGACGTTCGATATGAGCCAGTTCCAGTCGGCGGAGCCGGTCGGGGCGATGGTGGTGTTCGTCGATGGCCGCCCCGAAAAGCGGGCTTGGCGTACGTTCGCGGTGCGGCTGGAGGATGGGCCCGGTGATGTTGGGTTCATGCGTGAGGTACTTCGGCGGCGGTTTGCCCGGCTGGACGATGCGCCAGACGATGCGCCGGACCTGGTCGTTCTGGACGGCGGCGAGGCGCAACTGGCGGTGGCCGTGCAGGTGATGGCCGCGCTGGGGCGGCAGATACCGCTGGTCGCGCTGGCGAAATCGCGGGTTACCGACCATGCATTTGGGCCGGTGGACCGGGTGCCTGAACGACTGTTCGTGCCGGCTGGTGGGGACGGGGTCGCCGACGGTGCGTCCTTTGGCCGGATCGTCCCGGAGCCCCACGACGCAGGCCTGCACTTGTTGATGCGGATGCGTGACGAGGCCCACCGGTTCGCGGTGTCGTTCCACCGAAAGCGCAGGACGAAGCGCGAGGTGGGATCGGTGCTGGACGGGATCTTGGGACTGGGCCGGATACGTCGGACCGCCTTGCTGCGCCACTTCCGGACCGTGGGGGGCATTCGGTCGGCTACGTTCGCGGAATTGATGGAGGTTCCTGGCTTGCCCGAACCGGTAGTCGCGGCGGTGTTCGAGCGGTTGCACGGCGCGCCGCCGGTCACTGCCCTTGAGGTGCCGGGGCCAGTGCCCAGGCGGACGCAGCGGCGCCGACCTGCTTGACCCGTGCGAGGTACTCGTCCAGCAGCAGCGATTCGCCCTGGGACAACGCTGTCTGGTCGGTCCGTTCGATTTGGCTTGCGGCCTCCTCGGGGCGGCCGGCCCAGAAAGAGGCTACGGCCGCAATCTTTGCCACCTCTCCGGGAAAGGGGGTGACGCATCCGGGCGGCGCCTCGCCTGCGCCCCTGGGCCACTGGCGATCCGAAAGACCCCCCAGGAGGTCTGCGGCAGCGGCGTAGCGACCCTGGCCCAGGTCCAAACGGCCCGACAGGTATTGGATGAGGTCGGCGTCGGGGTTGGCCGCGAGTGCTTCCAGCAACTGTTCCGCCGGGTCGGGTGCCAGGCCGCCGGCCAGGACCGAGAAGACGGTGGCCCGGATTGGGTTTGGTTCATCCAGCGCCATCAGCCGCACGCACACTCCACGGGCCTCGGGGCCCCGGCCGAACGCGACCAGGGCGGCGGACAACTGGTCGCGGGCCCTGGCGATGACCGTTGGGTCGTCGGGGCGGGCCAGCGTCCACGCGTCGG
Organism: uncultured Anaeromyxobacteraceae bacterium; assembly: GCA_964531595.1. Taxonomy (GTDB): domain Bacteria; phylum Myxococcota_A; class UBA9042; order DTJE01; family DTJE01; genus DUVQ01. Next base: position 2,411 of record CAZHDQ010000365.1, on the reverse strand, counting down.
CGGCGGCCACGCGGTCCTGCGGTGTCGGCGGCAGTTCCGGGTCCAGCGGCGTGAGAAGCCCCTCGGCACCGGCCAGGGCGTCGGGGGCGCCGGTCCGGGCGGCAACGCGCACTGCCTCGCGCGCAAGCGCCCGAAAGCCCGGGTCCAGCGCCTGGGCGGTCCGCAGGGCCGCGATGGCCGCAGTCGGATCGCCGGCGCGATAGGCCCGGTCCACGGCGCTCAGCGCCCGGGCCACGTCCGTTGGGCACTTTCGGTGCAGCACGCCCGGGTCGTTGAAGCGGCCGGCCGCCCGGTCGACCAGCGCCGAGTCGACCCGGGAACCGACCGTCGCCTCCAGGAAGGCCCGCCAGCGGGGCACCACTTCGGACAGGTCCAGGCCGGTCGCGGCCAAAAATCCCTCGCCGCGCGCCAGGGCCTGCACCGCGGGTGTCCCGAACGTCTGGGCCACGTACGCGACGACTGACCCGGCCACAGTGTAAGCGGGACCGGCACCGCCACTCAGGAATTCGCCCGGTTCGAACAGCTTCACAGGGTCGATCGGTAGGCCCGCTCGCAGCATTGCCAGCGCCCACTCGTGCCTGGATGGACCGTCGTCGGCGAAGGCCGCGGCCACGGCCAGCCCCTCGACAATTGCCATGTCGGGGATGACCCAATGGCGGACCGGCACCCCCAGGAAGCCCGGCGCCAGCCGTCCGGCGACCGCGTGGGCGATCTCGTGGGCCAGGACCGGGTCGCCCGGCAGCGGGACGGTCAGATGGACCTCGCCCAGCCAGGGCTTGCTGACCTCGACATAGCGCGCGCCCATCAGACGGGCCTTGGTGTCCGCGTCGGGATACAGGAACACCCGGATCGGTCGACCCGGTGCCAGCCCGAAAAAAGCGGCTACCCGGCGGTGCTGGAAGCCGCAATCCCAGTGCAGGCGATCGACCTGGATCCGGTCCAGCGTGCCGGCGTGGCGGATGTCGCACAGGTCGTCGGCGACCCGGTCAGGTAGGGCGCGCTCGACGTCGGCGCGCGTGACGCGAAAGCCCAGGTCCCCTGCGCGACCGCCCAGCAAGAACGCCACCAGGAGCGCCGTCAGTGCGAAGGAAAACGGTACTGGTCGCGGTCGCCGGCGCAGCGAAAAGTCGGGTCTGGTCCAGGCGGCGGCACCAGCGACCGCAGCGGCGGCCAGCGCGCCGCAGAACGCCCGAAAGGCCAGGTAGGCGACCGTGACCTCGATCCGGTCGTCGTAGATCGGGCCCGGGTAGTAGCCCAGAAATGGGTTGAAGAAGAAGACGGCGGGCGAAAGGTACAGGTACAAAAGGTCCAAAACGAACGACGCGACGAACACCAAGGGGAACAGGGCCCCTGCCAGCCGAGGCCGGGGTACAACGGTGCCGATCGCGAAGCCGATCGCGGCCCCGAACAGGGCCGATGCGACCGGTCCAACCAGGTAGAAGCGCAGGCCGTACGCGTAGTCGCAGGGCCCGACACGCAAGGCGCTGACGGTGATGACCGCGAGCGGTACGGTGGCAAGGGCCAGCGAGGCCAGGAAGGTGCGGGCGGCCGTCTGGCGTATGGACCCGCCTCGCGCCCGGGCATCGGCGACTGCGGTGATCGCAAGCCCGCCGCAGGCCATGCCAAGCAGCGCGGCGATGGGCATCGAGAAGTAGAACGACAGCACGTCGAAGCCGGGCAAGAACGTCAGCGCGACTGATGCAGCCGCAAGGATCCCGGCCCAGGTGAACAAGCGGCGGGTCATCACGTCCCCCCAGGGGTGTCGTCTGAATCGTCCACGCCCGCGTCGCGATTCAGGCGACCGCTGCGAAACGGCTCCAGATCCAGCACAACGTGGGCGAACCCAGCGGCCCGCGCCGCGTCGACCAATCGTTCGCGGGCGGGGCCGGCCAGGGTGGGCAGGGCTTCAATCGGTGCCTCCAGGCGGACCGTGTCGCCAAGGAAGCGGGCGCGGACCTCGGGGACCCCCAACTTGTGGACGGCGGCCTCGATCGCTTCGACCCGGGCCAACGCCGGGGCGGTGATCGGTGTGCCGTAGGGAAATCGCGATGATAGGCAGGGCGACGCCGGCTTGTCCGCCAGGGCCAGCCCATAGACTTCGCGGATCAGGGCCCGGATGTCCGCCTTCGCAAGCCCCGCGTCGGCCAGTGGACTGACGACGCCGGCTTGTGCAGCGGCCCGGCGGCCCGGCCGGAAGTCGTTGCGATCGTCGGCGTTGCTGCCGTCGGCAACCCAGGGGATGCCCAGTTCGTCGGCGGCGCGGCGACACACCGCGAACACGTGGCCCTTGCACACGTAGCAGCGGTCGATCGAATTCGCGACGTAGGCGGGGTCGTCCAGTTCGTGGGATGGGCGCTCGATGTGCCGGATCCCGATTTGCGCCGCCAATTTCCGGGCGCCGGCCAGTTCGA
>CAZHDQ010000364.1:0-3997 GCA_964531595.1 uncultured Anaeromyxobacteraceae bacterium | reverse complement strand
GTCCAGGCCGACGCTGCAGATCGCGGTCATCGCCTCCAGTTTGTCCAGCGTCATAGCACCCAGCCGGGTTGAGTCGACCATGCCCCCATCCTCGCTGATGGGGATAAACGCGCCAGACAACCCGCCCACCGACGAAGACGCCATCACACCGCCCTTCTTGACAGCGTCGGTCAGCAACATCAGTGCGGCGGTCGAACCGTGAGCGCCGCAGCGCTCGATACCCATGGCTTCCAGGATATTCGCGACGGAATCGCCCTGGGCCGGCGTAGGCGCGAGCGACAGGTCCAGCACCCCGAACCGCACCGGCGGTCCCAGACGCGCAACGACCTCGCGACCAATCAGTTCGCCGGCACGCGTGATCTTGAAGGCCATTCGTTTGATCGTCTCGGCCAGCGTCGTGAAGTCCATGCGAGGATCCAATCGCTTCTGGCGTTCGATCGCCGCAAGCACAACGCCCGGCCCGGATACGCCGACGTTGATCACGATGTCGGGCTCGCCAACACCATGCATCGCACCGGCGATGAACGGGTTGTCCTCGGGCGCGTTCGCGAACACCACCAACCGCGCGTTGCCGGCACCGCGTTCGGTCGTCCGGGCGATCTCGGCGATGATGCCGCCCATCAGCGCGGTGGCCTCCATGTTAATGCCGGCCCGACTGGTGGCGAGATTGACCGAGCAACACACACGCGTCGTCGTTTGGAGCACCCGGGGCAGCGACCGCATCAGCGCGGCGTCCCCCGGGGTCGCACCCTTGTGGACCAGCGCCGAGTAGCCCGCGATGTAGTCGATGCCTATCTCGACTGCGGCCCGCTCCATCGCATGGGCTGCGGCCAGGTAGGATTCCGGCGGCGCCCCCTCCAGCATCAGCGACATCGGCGTGACCGAGACTCGCTTGTTGACGATCGGCACGCCGTACATGTCCTCGACCTCACCGGCGGCGGCACAAAGCCGTCCGGCGTTGTCGACCACGCGGCGATAGACGTATTCGCTGACAGTGGCGGGGTCCTTGCCGGGGCACCCCAACATATTGATACCCATCGTGACCGTGCGGATGTCCAGGTGCTCGATTTCGACCATCCGGATGGTCTCGGTGACTTCCTCGGGTCGGTAGATCACAATGCCCTCTTTTCGATCGGGACGTCCGCCGTCAAGGGCGGTGCATCGCCCGCAGAATGGATTCGTGCATCACTACGACCTCGGCGCCCACGCCTCGGCCCGCAGCCTCGATTTTTCCCTTGAACGCCTTGAACGACAGGCCGCCACTCATTGCGTCGAGGTTCAGCACAAAGATCATGCTGAAAAAATCCGCGACAATCGTCTGGCTGATGTCCTGGATGTCGGTGCCGCACTCGGAGATCGCCTGGGTCAACGCTGCCGCAACCCCCGGGCGATTATTACCGGTCGCGACCACAACGGCCCGCTGTGGTTCACCGGCCCGCGCCTCGGCCAACCGTTCGCCAGCACCCTCTGACGCCAGAGGGGATTGCGGCGGGATAGCCCTCCGCGCAGCGGGCGTGTCCATATCCGACATCACACGAACAACCGTCTCGGCAATCGTGCGGCGGAGCGCCTGCTCGCCCTCGGTGCCCTTGAGCCCGGTTCCCGGGTCGCGGGGGATATCCTCTGCCGACGGAACCGATCCGCCTCCGTAGACCAGGCGGATCCCCTTTCTGGAGGCATACTCGCGGGCCAGCGGCGTGACGATCATGCCGCGCACGACCTCGACCGTACCGTTCCTGGCTAAAGCCTCGATATCTGATTCAGAGATGATCTTCCTGGACACGGGGACCTCGCGTTATGTCGATTACCCGACCGATTCCTGGTTCACTGTTCCGTTGATGCCTGGACCGAGAAGCGATCCACAATGGCGATTACTGCGGCGTCGATCGGATGACTGGGGGCCTCGCCGGCCGCCAAGTCGGGTTCGATGCCGACCCGCGCCGCGTGTCCGTAGGCCACGATCACGTCCTCACCCGGCCCGGCGCCCAGCACGTCGGCGACGACCACGCCGTCGGACAGGCCCTCGGGAGGCACCCCGTCATCGGCGACCGCGCCATCGGAACGCACAAGATCGTCCAAGTGGTACGGGCGGACCAGCAGCAGACGCAGTCCCTGTAGGCCATCCCACTTGACCGTCGACCAGACGGTACCGATCACCCGGGCCATGAACATCGATCGCCCTCCCGCCGCGCGGAGCCTTGCGGCGGACTGTCACACGGACGTCAGCGGGTGTCAATCCAGCGTCAGTCCATACGGACGATGCTACATGTGATGGTCCGCAGTACGCCGTCGATCATCTGGATCTTGGCGTAACTGACGCGGCCCAGCGCATCGATGTCCTCGGCCTCGATCCGAACGACCACGTCATACTGGCCGGTGACCGCATCGCAGGCAACCACTTCCGGGATACGCCGCAGTTCCTCGATGATGTGCCTGATCTTGCCGGATGCAGCCTCAATCAGCACGTAGGCGGATGTGACCATGATGTCCTCCCCGTGTTCACGACTCCAAACGCAACAACGACTTGACGCGGTCTACCAGCGACAGCGGCTGCCGGGTAAAGCTACCGGCCACGGATGCCGCCGGTCGCTTGCGCAGCAGATCCCGCAGCTTTAACGCCTGCTCGTTTTCGGGTTCCAGCGCCAACACGTGCCTGACATGCTCCGTAGCCACGTCCGAATCCTCAGTGCGCCGCAGTATCTCGGCCAACACAAGGCGCGCCTCCACCAAATCGGCATCTATCGACAGGGCCTGTTCGAGCAAATCCCGCGCCTGGGCCTGTGTCTCGGTAGTCGCCGGCATCGCCAATGCGGCGTTTGCCATACCCACAAGGAAATCTGGCTCCCGCGGATCCTGTTGAGCCGCCTCCTCGAACTGCGACATCGCGCCCTTGGCATCCCGCACATCCATGGCGTCAAGGCCCGCTAGGTAGGTTTGCCGAGCGTCGAATATCTCGACCACTCGCGCCTCCAGACCCGGGGTCGCGACCTCGATGGCCCGGTTGTATTGCAGCCGGGCATCCCGGTCCGTCAAGCGGTCCCGAGCATGGTCGAGGCGCTCGTGGATCCCCTCGAGCACCGTCATCGCATGGGGGGTCACGAGTCCCTCGTATCGAGTCCGCCCGTACTGGCGACGCATCCGCAACCAAGCCGACCTCACGGAGGACACGCGGGCGTCCGTCGACACCTCCAGGACCTCGTAGTCGTTTCGCAGCGTCATCCCTGTCGCCGCCTCCACTAATGAGGCCTCGACATCGGACGGAATGATCGGCGTGGGCGGCTCGCGGGCAGCATCATCCAGGGGGTGCAGCGGCAGAGGCTCGTCGGCCACCACGGTCAGCATCCCCGCCACGTGCAACGCGAACAGGACGCGGATCGCGGTTTCGTCCTCCAGCGTCCCGTCGTCGATCCCGCCGATGTCACCTTCGCGCAGGGCCTGGATAAGCGGCGTGTCGCCGAACTGCGACCGCGCGTGCCTGAGGCAGTTCGTACAACCTTCGTTGAGGGCGAATTTGCCCGAAGTTCGCAACCTCGCAACGACGGTTTGTAATTCGTCCACCGGACGCCGGGCGACAGCGCGCATCAGTTCGGGTTCCGCATCGACGGGCAGGTCTGGGACCGGTCCCGTCGGCACCGGAGTCTGTTCCAAACGCCAAGCGCTGAACGGCTCGGGCATCAACGCGGTCAGAACGCTGCGCAGGTAAGATGCCTGGAGGCGGGCACCGTCCTCTGGCCGGACGACCTTGGCCTCGACCAGAATTGTCGGCGAGGCCAGTTGTTCTGCCCGCACCGGGTCCGTCAAGATGCGCGCCCTGAGCAGGTAGGCCGGGAACGACCAGTCCTTGATATCGGTCTCGATCCGCAGGATCCGGCCGTCATCGAACCCCAGCGCAATGGGCCCCTCCGGTGAGGCAAGCGCCAAGTGGCCGCAGAATCGCTTCCTTTCCACCGCCTTGAGCAGGCGAAACAGGCCCCAAGCCGGAATCGACTTCGCCACA
>CAZHDQ010000363.1:0-4003 GCA_964531595.1 uncultured Anaeromyxobacteraceae bacterium | reverse complement strand
AGGTCCGGGCGCATCCGGCGGGTCTTGGCGATGGCCTGCTCCCGCCTAAACCGTGCCACCTCGGCGTGATTGCCGGACAGCAGCACATCGGGGACCTGGTGGCCTTCGTAATCGGCGGGGCGCGTGTACTGCGGATATTCCAGCAGCCCGGTTTCGTGGGATTCTTCGGCCAGCGAGTTTGCGTTGCCCAGTACCCCAGGGAGCAGTCGCGCCGTGGCGTCCACAACCACCAGCGCAGCCAGTTCACCGCCGCTCAGCACGAAATCACCGACGCAGACCTCGTCGTCCACGAAATACCGCGCGATGCGTTCGTCCACGCCCTCGTAGTGTCCACAAACAAGGATCAGGCCGTCCGGAAGCGCCGCATATTCGCGTGCGACGCCCTGGCGAAACGACCGGCCAGAAGCCGACATCAGCACGACCCGCGCACCCGGTGCCTGAACCCGCGCCGCGCGAATCGCGTCGGCCAGCGGTTCCGGTTTCATCACCATCCCGGCTCCGCCACCGTACGGCACGTCGTCAACTGTGCGATGGCGGTCGGTCGTGAAATCGCGGATGTCAATCGCCGCGACAGCGAGTAGGCCCGCTGCGATGCCGCGGGCAACGATCGAGTGGCCGACTGCTTGGCGGATCATGTCGGGAAACAGGGACAAGACGACGAACGGGTAGGGCTTCATTCGGTCTCCAGGTCGGTCGGGTCGATCACGACGCCGTCTGGGCCCAGCGATAAAACGAATCCCTCGACGACGGGCACCAGCAGTTCGCTGCCGTCGAGAAGGCGCACCGCCAGGATGTCGGTCGCCGCCTGGAATATGTCGGTTACGTGTCCGAAGGATGTGCCGTCCGCCAGCGTGACAGGCGTGCCGATTACGTCCCGGTAATAGAACTCCCCTTTGCCCAGCGGCAGCAGCAGCGCGCTGTCCACCGAGACTACCAGCCCTCGCAGGGCTTCAGCAGATGTGCGGTCGTCGATGCCTTCCAGATGGATGCGCAGTCCCTTGGAACCTCGACGGACGTCCTGTACGTGCGCTTCGCGCCGTTTCCCGGCGCCATCGCGAAGGGCGATTGTCATGCCATTTGTGGGTAGGTTGGATGCCGGATTGAAGAGGCGCAGTAGCACGTCGCCCCCCAAGCCGTGGGCACCCGTAACCACGCCGATGTCGACCGGTTCGTGATCCATCAGGAAGGATTCCGGGTGGGGACTATTCAATGATCTCAAGGACGGCGCGCTTACGGGCCTTCGTGGCGGCCGCGTTAACGACCGTCCGGATGGCCTTGGCAGTGCGCCCCTGTTTGCCGATCACCTTGCCCATGTCGTCTTTGGCCACGCGCAACTCGATCACCGAGGTCTGTTCGCCACATACCTCGGTGACGACCACGTCGTCCGGCCGGTCGACGAGCGCCTTCGCAATGAACGTCACCAGATCCCGCATATCGGCCATGCCAGCCTCCGAAGCAACGGGGAGGAACGCCTAGGCCGCCGGCCCCATCTTCTTGACCATGCGTTCGACCGCCTCGGTCGTCTGGGCGCCCACGGACAGCCAATACCGAACGCGATCCTCTTTCAGCGTGATCGCCGGCGGATCCTGCATCGGGTCGTAGGTACCCAGCTGCTCGATGTAGCGGCCGTCTCGCTTGCCCCGAGAGTCCATCGCCACGATCCGGTAGAAGGGCCGCTTCTTGGCACCGAATCTGGCCAATCGCAACTTAACCATCTGAGAATGCCTCCAAGGTCCCCATGGGGACAGATAGAAACCGCGATATGCTAGCACGACAGACCCGGTTTGCAACCCTAATTGTTGCTTGACGACAGGTCGGTGTGTCCCTACAATACCATGCTCGAATCGCGAGGGCCTGCCCGCGATCGGAGGAGATGACGCCGTGTTCCGGTTCATCATCGACGATATCCCTGAATTGGGGCGTGATGTCACCAGGACGCTGGATGCCGCCTGGGCTGCGCCGTTCTGTGGGGCGCAGTTCCGGATCGGAACCGGGGGTGTCCGGGTGGCACTGACGCTGACTCGTGCCGAGAGCACGGTTGCCGTACGGGGGCACTTGGCCGGCGAGTTATCGTTCGTATGTAGTCGGTGCGCCGAATCGGCGCCGTTCGACCTGGAATATGATTTTTCGCACATGTTCATCGAGGAAGCCGCCCGCCCGAAGGTGCCAGCGGACGTTGATGACCCCGGGGAAGTCGACGTGACCATGTTTGTGGGTGCCGAAATCGACCTGGAACCGCTGGTGGGCGAGGATCTGGCTGTTTCGCTACCGTTCGTGCCCCTGTGCTCCGAGGCGTGCCGCGGGTTGTGCCAGCGGTGCGGCAAAAATCTGAACGAAGGTCCGTGCGCGTGCCAGTCCGACGAGGAAGACCCGCGCTGGGCGGCGTTGCATCGCGTCAAGTTGGAAGGAGGCTCCGATGCCGGTACCCAAGAAGAAAACGTCTAAGTCCCGGCGCGACATGCGGCGCGCCCAACACGACAAGGTCGTACTGAAGTCGTTGTCGTCGTGCTCCCGTTGCGGCGAGCCGCGGTTGCCTCACCGGGCATGCCCGAAGTGTGGCTTTTACCGTGACCGCATCGTCGTGGCACCTGAACCCACCGGAGCGTGACCCCATGCGCGTCGGCCTGGGTGCGGACCACGCTGGCTACGACTTGAAGGACTCCCTTGTTGCACATCTTGCTGCGAGGGGCCACCAGCCAGTGGATTTCGGTACCGGCGATTCGTCGGTGTCCGTGGATTATCCCCGTTACGCTTCGGCGGTGGCGCGGGCGGTCGCGGCCGGCGAGGTCGATCTGGGTATCCTTTGCTGCGGCACCGGCATCGGCATGTCGATCGCGGCCAACAAGGTGCCCGGCATTCGGGCGGCGCTGATCCACGACGTGACGACGGCACGACTAGCCCGCGAGCACAACAACGCCAACGTCGTCACGATGGGGGGGCGGTTGATCGCGCCGACGCTGGCGGCGGAACTGGTGGACGCGTTCCTGGCTGCGACCTTTGCGAATCGTCACCAGCGCCGTCTTGACCTGATCTCTGGGATCGAGAACGGCGGCAGGGGCGGCCCTGCCTGACAGGCGCCAACCATGAAGTGCCCCATCTGCGGCAGTCCTGAAAGTCGGGTGGTTGATTCGCGGGTGTCGGCCGACGGTGGGTCGATCCGCCGGCGTCGCGAGTGCGAATCCTGCCACAGACGATTCACCACCTACGAACGTGCCGAGGAATTCATCCCGCGGGTTGTCAAGAAGGATGGCCGGCGCGAGGAGTTCAAACGGTCCAAGGTCCTTGAGGGCCTGATGCGGGCCTGCGAGAAACGCCCGGTGCCGATGGAGGACCTGGGCGCCTTCGTCGACGGCCTGCTGGGCCGAATCCAGGACATGATGGCCCAGGAAGTCGAGTCAGGCTGGATTGGCGAGCAGATCATGTTGTTCCTGAAGTCACGCGACCCGGTCGCCTACGTTAGGTTCGCCAGTGTATACCGCAGCTTCACCGACCTGACCGCCTTCGAGGAAGAGATTCGCTCGCTGATCCCGAAGTCCCGCAAGCGGGCTAGGCGTACCACCGCCGAGGACGGATCGCGATGAACGCCGACCTGCGCTACATGGCACGCGCCCTGCGCTTGGCGCGTAGAGGGGCGGGGCGGGTCAGCCCAAATCCCATGGTTGGTGCCGTGATTGTCAGGGACGGTCGCGTGGTCGCCGAGGGCTGGCACCGCGCTTGCGGCACCGATCATGCTGAGGTTGATGCCTTGAAGCGGGCGGGCACGCTGGCGACGGGCGCCGATGTCTATGTCAACCTGGAACCGTGCTGCCATCAGGGGCGGACCCCACCGTGCGCGCAGGCGCTGATTCAGGCGGGTATTCGGCGCGTAGTGGTCGCGATGATCGACCCGAATCCCCTGGTGTCGGGCCGCGGGATCCAGATGTTGCGAGATGCCGGGATCGATGTGGTCATCGGGGTGGCCCAGCCCGCGGCGCAGGAACTGAACGCTCCCTTCGCCAAATGG
>CAZHDQ010000362.1:0-4013 GCA_964531595.1 uncultured Anaeromyxobacteraceae bacterium | reverse complement strand
CAACTTGACCAGCGCGCCAGACTGCATCGCACGTGCGGCGGCACCCAGCAAGCCGTAGTGGACGAACCATGGGGAGTCGACGAAATCCCGGCCTAGCACCAGTGGCGGGTTAACGAAAAGCATCTTGCGCGGTGAAGCGTCCACCGTCCCCCCCAGGAAGGCGCCCAAAGGCTGGGCAGACGGCATTCTAGCGACCGGGAAGGGCCGAGGCAATCAAGGGGTCGCCCCGTGCGCCTCCAGGAACGCCCGGGCTTCCCCAGCCTGGGAGCCGCTGCTGTTGATTTCCAGATAGCGGCGGTAGAAGCCCGCGGCCGAGGTGTTGTCACCCAGGCGTTTGTGAATGCGGGCCATACCAATCAGGGCAGGCCCGTAAGAACCCCTCATCCGCAAGGCCTTCGCGTAGTGGCGCTGAGCCTGATCGGTGTCCCCCATGACCAGCGCGCAGTCGCCCATCGCGCTGACCGGTGCCACCTGCCCTGGTTTCGCCTGGGCGGCGGCCGAAAAATGCGCCATCGCGACCCGGGGATCCGATGCTTTCAGGCGATTCCCAGCTTCCATATGCTGGTCGAATCCCAGCGATGCGGGGGCCGGCCGCATCGGGGGAGCAGGTGCAGGTGCTGGTCTAGGCTTCGGCGCGGGTGCGAGTCCTGGAAAGAGCTTCAGTTCGGACGCAGGTGCCGGCACTGGAACTGGCGCGGGCGCTGGTACTGGCGCGGGTGCGGGCTTCAATTCTGACGCAGGCTTCGGCACAGGCGTTAGTGCCGGCGCGGGCTTCGGAGCCGGCGCAGGCGTTAGTGCTGGCTTCAGCGCTGGCACCGGTTTCGCTTTTGGCGCGGACTCGGCCTGCGCAACGGGCGTCGCAGACGGTTCCGCCGCCGAGTCTATTTCGGGCAATTCGCCCGTATCCGAAGCATCCGGATCCGCACCATCCCGCGCATCGACGCCAGGCTCACCAGAGTCGGCGTCCGGGGACGTAACGTCAGAGGCATTCGCCGGGTCCACTGCGGGGGCAACTTCCGGTATCGCAGGCTCGGAATCCGTGACCTGGGGCATCGGACGATTCGACGGAGCACCCGCCCAGTTCCAGGCGGCGACACCCGCCCCCCCTGCCAACACCAGGATCGCCACGATCTTCAACAGGCGCAGCCCCCAGCGCATTCGGCCTGCCGGCGGCTCCACACCCACGGTATCCCAATCGTGATCGACATCCTCGCGACCGAGAGACGGCTCGGCTGAAAAGTCGGCGCCCGCTTCCGGCACCGCCTCGTCATCCGCTGGAAGCGACCAGGCGACTGGCCCGTCCCCGGACTCGTCCAGCGATTCCTCGCCGGACATCCCTTCGCTCTCGGTCATGGGATCGACATCTTCGGCCGGAACCGCTTCCTCGTCGTTATCGGCCTGGGCACCTGAAACCTGCACGGCCACCGCACCCCTGGTCTGGCGAGCCTGGTCGCCATCGATCGGCAGGAATTCGTCGGTGGTAACAGCCCACGTCGGCGCCACCTGGACCTTGATTTCAGCGTCACCCGGATCGGCGGCTACTGCGTCACTCAGCTCTTCACGGTCCCCAGCGTCCTCAGGAGCAAGTGCCGCATCCAGATCGACTAGATCCATCAGCGTTCGCCAAGTACCATCGGTCGACAGAAAGCGATCAGACAGTGTAATCCGTCCGGCTGAAAGCCACTCGCGGACCTGCGCCGGTCGACGAAATTTAAGGAGGACACCGTCGTTTGTCCGGATGTAAAACACCGTGTTCATCGAACCCCGTCAGTGCAGCAGCAGCACATACGCGGCTACGCCGCCAGCAGCAAGCACCCCGACCGCCACCACCAAGATAACAACCCACCCCGGCACACCCTCCGGCTTGGTCTCGGCAATCTTGAACTGGAATTGCGACGAACTGGGGACGGAACGGCTCAGAGGCTGCAGCAGGCCCCCGTCATCAGAAACGGTCTGGTCTGCCTTCCCAAGCGGGTCACCAAGTTCCATTCGAGCCCGACGGCCCGGATCGATAGCGGGCCGACCACCGACAGAACCACCATCCAGGGTCTTGAGGAATGCCTGCGTGGACCGCGCTCCGCGCTTCATTTCGCGAATCGCTTGATCCAGCGGCGTCCAAAGGGACCCTGCTCGCGAGACCTGATACGGAGCGGGATTGTCGAGCACGGCAGCCCAGGCCAGAAGCAGGTTCGACGACGGAAATTCAAGTACCAGCCCAGATGGCGACCGGCAGACCCACGATTCGGGGTCACCAAGGGCCGGCACTTCCTCGACCAGAGGCGCCACGTCGTCCAGCCGAATCTCGCTTGAAGACTCGGACTGCGGAGCAACATTAGGAATTGCACCCACGGTTTCCACAATTTCCATTTCGTCAGGGTCGACCACGTACACCTGCGGGCCGGTTTGCGAAGACCGGGACTTCCCGCTGCGCAACCCGCTGAATGCCTGCATCGGTCGCCTGAAGGCGCCACTAGACACGTCCGCCCGAGCGCCGGACGGTTCGCCCAGATTGGATTCCACAGGTACATCGTCGCCCGACGGGTCGATGAATTCCGCCTGAGGAACCCAGCGCTGCTCCCGGCCACACAAGGGGCAACAAAGCGAATTTCGGCCGGCCGGTTCACCGTCGTCGACTGAAAAACTTCCGGAGCAATTTAGGCAGGTCAGTTCCATCAACTCGTCCGCAGACGCCGCGGGGATACTAGCATCCGCACGCCCCGGAATCAAGCGCGCCGCAACTTGGCACCGCTCCCAAGACGGTGCTAGGCTTGGCCGGGATCGTTGTATCGCCTTTGCGCGATTGGAGCAGAATGGCACGTCGCAGCTCGAAAGTTTCGCAGCCTCCGGAATCCGAGCCCACCCGGCACACCCTGCGTATCGTCCAGCTTGAGGTCTACGGTTCTCTGCTGACGCTGTTTTCGCTGTTGATGTTGCTGGCGCTGGGCACGTCCAGCCGGACAGACCTCGATCTGGCTGTCGGTACAGACTCTGCGATCCACAACTTCCTGGGTCCAGTCGGGGCCCACATGGCCGACCTCTTCCTGTGGACCATTGGGACCGCATCGTTTCCTCTGGCGCTGCTGATGCTGTTCATCGGCGTGCGCGCCGTCGTGCAGCGCCCAGTCCGCTTCGGCGGCGGCGCGGTCGCATGGACCCTCACCGCGCTCATAATGCTGGTCGCTTTACTGGACGTCGTTTTGCGGGAATTTACGATCCTCGGCTATCCCCCAGCCGGCCGGTTGGGACTGTACGTTGGTCCTGGGCTCGAGGCGCTCCTGTCGCGCGGTGGGGCCATACTGGTTTGTACCGCGACTCTGGCAATCGCCGTCGCCTACCTGGTCGGCGGCTCGCTCGGGTCGGTACTTCGGGCATCGGGGCGCCTGCTGCTAGCGGCCGGCAGATGGGTCGGGTCCCTGCTGGGGGATGCCGCCCGTGGCCTTGCTCACGCGATCACTCGTTTGTTCCGCCACGAAGCAGCCCCAGCCTTTTCGGATGTACCTGGTGATGGACCCGGTCCGGGGCCGCGCCCGGTTGACGACGACCATGACACGGTGGTTGATCCTGCGCCGGTATTCGACCCCGCCCTGGGCCCTCGCTGGTCCACCACGCCTGACTCGCAGGCGCCCGCCGCTGACAAGCCTGCCGAACCCGCAGTCCAGGCACCAACGCCCGCAACAACAACCGGCCCCGACGCGGCGCCAGAGCCTTTGATTGTCCTGACCCCGAAGAAGCCGCCAGCACACACGCCCACGCACGTGGCTGAATTGGGACGGTATGACCCGCCACCATTGGCACTGCTGGACTTCGTCGAGGCCAAGAATGTCGCCATCGATTCTGCGATGCTGCGCCGCAACGCCGAGACGCTGGAACGGAAACTCTTGGACTACAAGGTCGAGGGGCGGGTGGTCGAGATCCATCCCGGTCCAGTTGTGACGATGTACGAGTTCCTGCCGGCACCAGGCGTCAAGATCAGCCAGATCGCCAATCTGGCCGACGACCTGACGATGGCGCTC
>CAZHDQ010000361.1:0-4025 GCA_964531595.1 uncultured Anaeromyxobacteraceae bacterium | reverse complement strand
TTTTAATCGGGGGGCCAATGGACCGTCCAGCCGACATCATTGCCGCCGTGGCCACGGGCGCCGGGCGTGCCGCGCTGGGGATTGTCCGTCTGTCGGGCGATGGTTCGCACGCCCTGGCGATGCGCCTGTGCCCTGGCCTGGACCAAGTGCCACCGGCTCGCCGCATGGTGCGTGTGCGTTTGGTGGACCCGGACGACGGGCGTGCGCTGGACGATGCGACGGTGGTGTACTTTGACCACGGGGCCTCGTTCACGGGCGAGGAGGCGGTGGAATTCACCTGCCACGGAAGCCCGTTGGTGCTCCAACGGATTGTCGATGCGGCTGTTCGGGCAGGTGCTCGCCCTGCACGGCCTGGGGAGTTCACACGGCGCGCGGTCGCTGGCGGACGGTTGGACTTGGCGCAGGCCGAGGCCGTCGCGTTGCTCGCCGATGCGTCGAATCCGGCGACAATCGACCTGGCCCTGGATGCACTGGGCGGTGCATCGTCGGCCCGGGTTGTCGGGCTGCGCGACGCGTTGCTGGATGTACTGGCCGACTGGGAGGCCACGCTGGACTTTATCGAGGATGACGGTGTCGTCGTCGATCGGGACGCGTCGGCCAAGGCGATATTGGACGTGCTGGCGGCCCTGGACGAGGGGTTGCGCCAGGCGCATGCCGTGCGACCGGCGCTGGAGGGCGTTCGCGTCGCGCTGATAGGGCCGCCGAACGCAGGCAAGTCCAGCCTCTTCAACGCATTGCTGGAACGGGATCGGGCGATCGTTCGGCCAGAGCCGGGGACGACACGCGACGTTGTCGGCGAAGCGCTGCCGCTGGGCGGCGTTTCGGTCACGCTGCTGGACACGGCCGGCCTTCGCGCGGCGGACGGAGTCGAGGCCGAGGGGGTCGAGCGGGCCCGTTTGGCGGCGGCCGCAGCGGACCTGCGGGTGCTGGTCGTCGACGGGCGGGCATCCTGGGAAGTGGCCAGCAATGACCTGCCCTCCGAATTACACGTCGATGTGGTGGTCCGGTCCAAGGCGGACCTGTGGGCGCCCCCGGGCGTTGCCGCGGTGGACGACGGCGTAAGGAACCCCGACGACGCCCCGGTGATCTTATGCTCGATCCGCGACGGTCGCGGGGTGGCGGCCCTGCGCGGCCTGCTTGCCGAGTTCGCCGAGGCGGCATTTCGCCGCGGTTCCGGGGTGTCCGCCCTGGTGGCCGGGGATCGGCAAGTTGCATCGCTTTCGGCAGCCAGGAATCGAGCGTCCGAGGCCCTGGACGCGCTGCGTGGCGGCGTCCCGCTGGATGTCGCGACCGTCGACCTGCGTGCCGCCATCGAACACCTGGGCGAGATCACTGGGGCCCGCGTGACCGAGGAGGTCATGGACCGGGTCTTTCGTCGGTTCTGCGTCGGGAAGTAGCGATCGCGTCATGGTGGCGACGTATCAATCGGCGAACAGGTCTTCTTCGACCAGTTGAGCCAGGAACGCCTTCATGCGGGGCAGGTCGTCTGGGCTGATCTGCGTGAAGCGGACGCCCATACCCACCGGAGTTCCTTGCCCGAGTTGCCGGGTCCAGACTACTTCACCGTGGATCGGCATCGGCGCGGCGTCCTCGTGCTCGTAGACCCGCAGCATCACCTGGGTTCCGGGCGGCGCGGGGTCGTCTGTGCGGACGAACGCCCCACCCAGGCTCAGGTTCATCATCATCATCTCGGTCTCGTCCAGGTCCAGGTCCCGGCGGAACACCCCGAAAACGCGGATTTTGAAGCGCGTGTCCTGCCGATGGTCGTTCCCGTTGAAGCCCATCGTGACCCCCGTTGTTCGACCGGGTCGCAATTCGCCGCCGTCAGCGTGCCACGACCAGTAGAGTAAGCCCGAACGGCATGTCCACGTACCGTAACATCCGCCGTTCCCACCCGAACACCTGCAGGAAGACCTCGTTGAGCAGCCCGAGACCCAGCGCCGCATCGCTGTCCACACGCTGGTTGGGGCGGACGCGGCTGGCCAGTCGTGCGGCGGCGGCCAGCGGGAAAAGTAACGAGTTGACCCAGGTGACCCGTTCCGGCACGAAGCCCGCCTGGGTCAAGCGGTCGAGGAACTGCGTACGTGTGTATCGCCGCACGTGCTGGAGCGCCCGGTCGTGGTCCGAAAACAGGATCGGGTGGCACGGCACTGTCGCCACCAGGGCGCCGCCCCGCCGCAGCACGCGCCGAACCTCGCGCAGGGCTGCCAAATCGTCGTCGATGTGTTCCAGCACGTCCAGCGCGGTCACGCCGTCGAACGCCTCGTCGGAAAACGGCAGGTTGTGTGCCGCTGCGACGACCACCGGAGCGCCGCTACGGTCCTGTGCCAACTGGGCGGCGAACGGGTTGACGTCCACGCCGGTCCAATCCGCCAGGCCCCGCAGGGTGCGCATCGTCCCGCCGGTCCCGCACCCCAGATCCATGACCCGTTCTGCCGGACCCAAGCCTGCCTCGGTCATCACATCCCGGATGATTGCCCTGGTCTGGACGAACCAGAAGTGGCGGTCCTCGACGGACGCCATGACCTCGTATTCGCGTTCCCGCATTCCGTCCCCGCCGTCCGACGCAGGAAACGAGGATAACAGAAGTCGGGCGGGCGGTCCCTGTCGCGCTGTTGCTTGGGGTCGAGTATGCTGGCACGGGTTTGAAAAGGGTGCGTGGATGACGATGGATATGATGCTCGAAGAACGCCTGACGGCGCACCAGGCCCACCTGGCGAATGAGATCTCCGAAGGATTCGACCGTCACGCAGAGGCCGTCGCGGTTCTGGGGGTCGCGCCGGGACTGGAAGGGCCGGTCCTCGACGTGGGCGTTGGCAAGGGGACCTTGGCCATCGAGGCCGCACGCCTGGGTTATGACGTCGTCGGTGTCGATCCGGATCCGGAGGCGCTCGCGATGGCGGCGGCCCTGGTCGATCGGGCGGGTCTGGGCGATCGCGTCCGGTTGGTTCGCGCCGACGCGGCTCAACTCCCGTTTGCTGACGGCGCGTTCGGTGCAGCCGTCAGCCTCAATGCGTTGCACCACATGGATGATGCCGGGGCGGTGCTCGCATCGCTGGTTCGCGTCGTTCGGCCGGGCGGGCTCGTGCTGCTGGCCGACTTCACGGAGGCCGGGTTTGCCCGGGTCGCTCGGCGGCATATGGAGGAAAACGGCCATACGCACCCGGTCGGTCCGGTGACGCTGGATCGCGCACAATTGGCGATGCAGGCGCTTGGCCTCGTGCCCGTGGCGCACGGCCAGACCCATTGGCAGCAGGTTGTGGTGTTTGGTCGCGAATAGGCGGGCGAACCGGTCCATTTTATTATGGGGGCGGGCGTGAACCGACCGGCAGGAAACGATAAATCGGGGATTCGACAGGTGGTGTCTCGTCACTACGGGGATGCGATTCGCTCGGGCGGCGGATGCTGTGGTGCCTCCGGGTGCTGCGGCAGCGGCGACGACGCCTCGGGGAAGGCGTTTGCTCGGCACTTCGACGGCTACGCGGCGGACCGCCAGGGCCTGCCGGCCGACGCGCTGGACAATAGTTTTGGATGCGGGAACCCGCTGGCGTTTTTGGGTGTGGCGCCTGGGGACATCGTGCTGGACCTTGGCTGCGGCGGCGGGATCGATCTGCTGGTGGCCGCCCGCGTGGTCGGGCCGACCGGCCGAGTGATCGGTGTGGACATGACCGACGAAATGGTTGCGCTCGCCCGGGCCAACGTTGCGCGGGCCGGTGCCGGAAATG
The DNA here is from genome assembly GCA_964531595.1 of uncultured Anaeromyxobacteraceae bacterium. Lineage (GTDB taxonomy): Bacteria > Myxococcota_A > UBA9042 > DTJE01 > DTJE01 > DUVQ01. The sequence goes on along the minus strand of CAZHDQ010000361.1, from coordinate 300 downwards.
TCGAGGTTCGACACGGTATCATCGAGGCATTGCCAGTCGATTCCGACAGCGTTGACTGGGTGATCAGCAACTGCGTGATCAACCTTTCTCCGGAAAAGGACCGGGTGTTTGCCGAAATCGCTCGCGTTCTGAAGCCGGGCGGCAGAATGCGGGTGTCCGATATCGTCGTCGACGACCTGCCCGAGGCCCTGCGCGCCGACATGGTCCTGTATGCATCCTGCATCGCTGGGGCCGTGTCCGAGGACGAATATCTGGCCGGCCTACGTCGGGTTGGACTGGTTGATGTCGCGGTCGTCGAGC
>CAZHDQ010000360.1:0-4034 GCA_964531595.1 uncultured Anaeromyxobacteraceae bacterium | reverse complement strand
CGCAAGATCGGTATTTCGGGCAGCGGCGGTACCACGTTCAACATTGGGGGCAACACCGTGCCTATGCTGTTGGGCATGGGCGGGCTGGGCATATCGGGCCTGGACATGCAGCAGTTGGCCAGCGGCGGTTTCGCGGCGGGTCTGCAGGGGCCACTGGTCGACGTGTCCACCGGTACGACCGGTTCGTCTTCGACATCTGGCGCATTGTCTATTCCTGCCTACGGATTCCTGCTCCAGGCGGTCCAGTCGAACTCCGACATCAACGTGCTTTCGACGCCGCATATCCTGACGATGGACAACGAGGAAGCCGAGATCGTCGTCGGAAAGCAGATCCCCTACCAGGCGTCGTCGGGCGGCGGCCTTTCGAGCATGCTCAGCCAATACGGGGGCCTGGCGTCTGGTGCATTGGGCGGTATGGCGGGAGGCGCGACCAGCAGCATGCTGTCCGGTCTAGGCGGTCTTGGCGGTATCGGTGGTTACGGGTCGTACGTACAACGCATCGATGTTGACTTGACCTTGAAGATCACGCCCCAAATCAGCGAGTCCAACTTTGTGCGCCTGAAGATCGACCACCAGTTGGACGACGTCGAGGCGCTGGATACCACACTAGGTCCGACGACATCGAAACGGAAGGTGTCAAACACCGTCGTGGTCCGCGACCAACAGCCGGTCGTCATCGGCGGCCTGATCCGCGACATCGAGGTCACCGGGGTGGACAAGGTGCCGTTCCTGGGCGACATCCCGGTGCTGGGCCAGCTTTTCAGGACGACGGCGCGCCGTGTCGAGAAGCGCAACTTGTTGATGATCATCACACCTTACATCATCGAGGACCCGTCCGATCTGGACCGGATCCACCGTCAGAAGATGGAAGAAATGCGTGAGTTCGCCGAATACATGTCGACCAAGAAGGCCGAGTACAGCGGCGAGGTCGACTATCGCAAGAAGCACGGCGTGCTGGAGGATATCCGTCGGACGATGGACCGCGTGCGCAAGGACCGTGAGCTGCTGGAACAAACCCGTTTCGACGACGTGGATATGGTCGGCGCGCCCGAATCGCACGACCTGGACTTCGACCCCTTTGGCGAGCCGGTCGAGACGGGGTCCGGTGGCGGTCAGGAGATCCCGGTCGAAGGGATCGCGGCAACCGGCGAGGTGCCGGACCTGGGGCCGACGGCCGAACCCGAAATGGTGCCGGATTTCGAGCCGGTGCAGGAGTGACGCGGGCATGAACCAGATTGCTACAACGCAGGGCGGCGGCAACGAATTCGTGCGGCGCCTGCTGCTTGAGCACGGACTGGTCGACGAGGAGGCGCTGCGCCGTGCTGACGAGGCTCGCGAGGCTAGGCCGGATATCGGGCTCGTCGAGGCGATGCTAAACCTGGGCGTCCTGGACGAAAAACGCTTCCTGACGGCTATGGGATCGATCTTGGGCCTGGAGGTTTTGCACGACCTGCCGGTCGATGACGTGGACCTGGAATTGGTCCGCGGCCTGCCAATCACTTACGCCAAGCAGGCCCATGTGTTGCCGCTGCGGCGCGATGATGATCGCGTGGTTGTGGCGATGTCGGACCCGCTGGACCTGTCGGCCAAGGACGATCTGCGGGTGCTGCTGCGTGCGCGGATTGTCCCGGTGCTGGCGCCTCGGGAGGCGGTCTTCGAGGGTATCAACAAGGTTTACGACCGCATGCACGGCCTTGAGGGCACGGCCGGCGAGGTCTTGCAAGACGACGACCTGGGCAGCATCGCCCACGAGATCGAGGAATCGACCAAGGACATCCTGGATGTCACCGACGAGGCCCCGATCATCCGGTTGGTCAACAGTATCCTGGGCCAGGCGGTCAAAGACCGTGTGTCTGACATCCACATCGAGCCCTACGAAAAATACCTGTCGGTTCGCTTCCGCAAGGACGGCATCCTGCGCGAGGTGCTGCGGCCGCCTCGGCGCTTCCAGGCGTCGATCGCCAGCCGGATCAAGATCATGGGCAACCTGAACATCGCCGAGAAGCGACTGCCTCAGGACGGCCGAATTCGTCGTGTCGTCGCGGGCAAGGAGATCGATATCCGCCTGTCGACGGTGCCGACGACGTTCGGCGAGCGACTGGTCATGCGTATCCTCGACCGGACCTCGACGGTCCTGGACCTGACCGACCTGGGCCTGGACCGCCAACTCCACAACACGATGGAAGAACTGATCGGCCGGCCGCATGGCATCATCCTGGTCACGGGGCCGACCGGGTCGGGCAAGACGACGACGCTGTACGCGTGTTTGACGCGGATCAACACGCCGGACAAGAACATCCTGACGGTCGAGGACCCTGTCGAATACCAGATCGCCGGCATCGGCCAGATGCAGGTCAACCCCAAGATCGACTTCACGTTTGCGAACGGGCTGCGCGCGATCCTGCGCCAGGACCCGGACGTGGTGTTGATCGGCGAGATCCGCGACCGGGAAACGGCCGAAATCGCCGTTCAGGCCTCGCTGACGGGCCACTTGGTGTTTTCCACGCTGCACACGAACGATGCGGCATCTGCCTTTACGCGATTGGTCGACATGGGCGTCGAGCCGTTCCTGATTGCGTCGTCGGTGCTGGCGATGGTGGCCCAACGTCTGGTGCGCGTCGTGTGCAGGGAATGCCGCGTGCCTTACACGCCGTCGCCGGGTGAACTGGCGACGATGGGGCTGACGCAAATCGAGCCGGGCGATACGTTTTTTCGCGCCGCCGGATGCCTTGCGTGCTCGGACACGGGTTACGCCGGCCGAAACGCGATCTACGAAATCTTGCGCGTCGACGACGCGGTCCGCGAACTGGTCATGCAAAACTCAGATGCGGGTGCGTTGAAGCGAGCCGCGCTGGAACATGGGATGCGGACGCTGCGACAGGATGGGATGCTGAAGGTGCGCCGCGGGATCACGACCGCCGAGGAAGTGATGCGGGTGACCCAAGGCGATGTGAATTAAGGCGCAGGTCGCCGGAATGGCACCGGTTGCTGCGACCAACGGAAGCGAGAAACAATGCCGCTGTTCGAATACAAGGGGTTTTCGGCCAAGGGCAAGCCGGTTAGCGGGGTGCTGGAGGCCGACGGCCCGGCCGACCTGAGGGGCAAACTGCTCAAGGACGGGGCCTACCTGACGTCGTATGCCGAGACTGGCGCGGCCGGCGCGAAGAATGTGAGGTCCGGGACGCGCAAGGGTTCGGGCGCCCAGGGCAGCTTCCTGTCGCGCGAGATCGACGTCAAGGGTATGTTCGAGCGGGTGCGGCCCGGCGATATCGCCGTGATGACGCGCCAGTTCGGCACGCTGCTGCGGGCCGGCATCCCGATGACCGAATCGCTGACGGCGCTGGTGGACCAACAGGAACGCGCCAAGCTCAAGAACATGATGACGACGGTGCGCGAGAAGGTCCGCGAGGGCACCTCGCTGGCCGACGCGCTGGACGAGTACCGTAAGGTGTTTTCGGATCTCTACGTCAACATGGTGCGCGTCGGCGAGGCGTCAGGCACGCTCGACATCGTTCTGGAGCGGCTGGCGGATTTCCTGGAAAGCAACGTGCGCCTGCGATCCAAGGTCACGTCGGCGATGATCTACCCGGTGCTGATGGCGGGCGTCGGGCTGCTGATCGTCACGCTGATGATGCTGCTGGTTGTGCCGCGCATGGTCGAACTGTTCCAGGATATGGGCGGTGAACTGCCGTTGCTGACCCGGATCCTGATCTTTTTGAGTGACACGGTCTCAAACACCTGGTTCATCGGGATACCGGCGACGATCCTGGGCATCTGGTGGTTTAAGCGGTACATCGCGACCGAGAAGGGGCGTTGGTGGTGGGACCGCCATCGCCTGCGGGCGCCGCTGTTCGGCCCAGTGATCCGGCTGGTATCGGTCGCCAGGTTCGCGCGGACGTTGGCGACGCTGCTGACGTCGGGTGTGCCCGTGCTTCAATCGCTTGAAATCGTTAGGACCATCGTCAACAACGTCGTGCTGGCCAAGGCGATCGACGACGCCATCAAGGCCCGTAAGGGCGACAACATGCCGCAGA
>CAZHDQ010000359.1:0-4036 GCA_964531595.1 uncultured Anaeromyxobacteraceae bacterium | reverse complement strand
TTAGTTTCGGTTTGGTGATGAACCGCACAAAACTGGGGATAGGGTCGAGTTCGGGCAGGGCAGCCACCTCCAGATTCCTGGTATGATATCCATATCTGCATCGAAGATCAAACAAATTTTTAGCGTGCATAGATTTAACAAAAATATCCAGCAAATTCAACAGGTCCGCTCCGGGTCTCAAGATCACTTTCGCCAGAACGCCGGGACGGCCAAAGCCGCGACTGTGTACAGCTCCAGTCGCCCGAGGACCATGCAGACGCTTAGAACGACCTTGACGTCCATTGGCAGATTCGCGAAATTGCGCACCGCCCCGACCCGGGCCAAACCGGGCCCGATGTTGCCCAGCGTGGCTGCAACCGACGACAGCGACGTGGCCAGGTCGATCCCGTGCGCCGCAACGAACAGCGATACACCAATGAACAGAAGCAGGTACAGAAAGAAGAACCCCGTGACCTCCTCGATAGCGTTTTCGGGGATGACCTGACGGCCGATCCGCAAAGGCATCACAACGTGCGGCCGAATCAACCGGACCAAGCCGCGATGCGCGACCTTGAACAGCATCAGCAACCGGATTACCTTCATCCCGCCGGCGGTCGACCCGGCCGAACCGCCAACAAACATCAGCGTGACCAGCAGCATCTTCGAAAACGCAGGCCATTGGTCGAAGTCCAGGGTGGCGAAGCCGGTCGTGGTCATCAACGATGTCACCTGGAATGCCGCGTGGGTCCAGGCTTCACCCGGGCCATCGAAGCGCCCGGCGACGTCCGCGAATATCGCCAGCGTCGCCACCGCCAGCAGGATCAGGTAGGCCCACAGCTCCCGATCCTTGGTCAACCGGGAGAACCTCCCCAAGAACGTCTGGTGGATCAGCGAAAAATTGATACCCGCGATGATCATGAAGGCGATGATGATCCAGGTCACGATCGGCGATTGGAATGCCGCGACGCTGGCTGTTCGCGTCGAGAAGCCGCCGGTGGACATCGTCGCGAATGCGTGACAGACCGCGTCGAACGTATCCATGCCCGCGACCAGCAGCATGCCCGACAGCAGCGCCGTCAGCAGCACATATATCTTCCACAGGGCCAGCGAGGTCTCGCGGATCTTGGGATGCAGACTTTCAGTGATCGGGCCCGGCACTTCGGACTGGAACAGGAAGCGGCCGCCAACGCCCAGTTCAGCGAAGACTGCGACGAACAGCACGATGATCCCCATGCCGCCCATCCACTGGGTCAGGGCTCGCCAGTACAGGATCGACCGCGGCACCACGTCCGGGTCGGCTATTACGCTGGAACCAGTAGTCGTGAAACCCGACACGCTTTCGAAGAACGCATCGACGGGGTGCGGCAACACGCCGGACAGCATGTACGGTAGCCCACCGAACGCCGAGATGGCAAACCACGCAACCACGACGATCGCGAACGCGTCGCGCCGCGTGACGCGCGGTCGCTTGTCGCGAAACAGCAACGCAAAGGCCAGACCCACGGTCATCGATAAGGCAGCGGACATGGCAATCGCAATCAGTTCGGCACGTTCCCCGTAGGCCAGCGCCACCGCCAGAGCGGTAACCATCGCGAAGCCACTGACCATTACCAACAGGCCGCTATATCGTAGGACCAGGCGGGGATTCACTGGACTCGCCCTCCGCGTCGCCTACCCATCGAACAGAGCCTGGATACGCGCGCGCATCGTTGCATGAGTGAACACGACAGCGCGCATGCCCGGCTCGATGACCGTGTCGCCGTTGGGAATCGAGTAACCAGTCGGCCCGACCAGACTGCACACAACGGCACCACGCGGGATGCCGGCCTCGCGCAGCGGCTTGTGCGCCACCCGCGAACGCCCGGTGACCGACAACTCGATGAATTCGGCCACCCCACCCAACACCGGCGTGATGCCCAGCATACCCCCTGGCGGCAGGGTCGCCCTGGTGACCTCCCGCGCTACCAACTTCCGAGGGCTGAGCACGACTTCAAGGCCCAGGTGGCGGCAAACCGCGTCGTAGTCGTTGCGCGACACCAGCGCGATGCAGCGCTCGGCACCCAGTTCCTTGGCCAACCGACCCGCAATGATGTTCTTTTCGTCCTCGCCCGAAACGGCAGCGAAGACCTCGGTGGCGCCGATCCCCTCGTCGGTCAGCAAGTCGACGTCGGTCCCGTCCCCGTGAACCACAGACACGCGGTCCAGTTCCCTCGACAAGAAATCGCACCGCTCGCGATCGCGCTCGATCAGCGTGATGTCAGGCAGGAAAGACGAGAGTCCACGGGCAAGTGCCAAGCCTACTGTGCCGCCGCCCAGGATCATGCAGCGCGAGCCACCGGGACGACGGCGTCCGAAACCCGCCTCGACCTCGGCGATCCGATCGATCCGCCCCATTACCAGGATTTCGTCGCCGACCTGCACCGCATCTTCACCACGGGGGATCATCAGAGTGTTCCCGCGACGGATCGCGACGATCAGGCATTCGGCCGGCAAGGGCACGCCGGACAAGGGCGCACCGGCAAATCGGGCGCCCTGCCCCACCCGGAACTGGACCATCTCGGCGCGATTCTCGGCGAAGTCCTCGACCGCCAAGGCCCCGCGCGTACGGATCAGCTTGTTGATTTCGTGCGCGATCAGGAATCGCGTGTTCAGGACCAAGTCGATGCCCAGCCAATTTTGATAGATGCCCGAGGGGTCCTCGAACAAATCGACCTCGTCGACGACCGCGGCCGTGTGCCCCGCCCCCATCTCCTTGGCCTTCAGTGCTGCCACGATATTGGCACCGTCGCTACCGGAAGAGGCGAAAAAAAGGTGGGCGTCGCTCACGCCAGCGCGCCGCAACACTTCAGAACGCCCCGCGTGTCCAGCGCACAGGCGCACGTCCAGCAGGCCGTCCAGGTCGGACAAGCGATCGACCGAGATGTCGACCAACGTGACATCGTGACCTTCCCGGGCGAAGTGCTGCGCCAAGTGTTCCCCGGTTTCCCCGATGCCGGCGATCACGATTCGCTTGTGCTTGGGGTCCAGGCCGCCCTCCGACGTACGCGACGAGTCCCGCGTTTATCGGATCGACCGGTAGCTGTCAACTGACCCCAGGCCCCGTGATCCACCGTCTGCCGCGGACCGAGCCGAGCGATGGCCCCTGGATCGCGAAGGTAAACCCCAGCCAGAACGGCCAATTCTGGGGGATCCGCGCCTTGACCTTCAATCTCAAAAACATTAGTTTTTTAGCCTGCCGTGAATCGCGGCGATGGAGGTGACATGACTGCGCGTATCCCCTTGTTTATCCTGCTGGCGGCTGCGGTCGCACTACCAGCACAGGCGGCGGATCTATTCGTCCAACCGTATCTGCAGGTCCCGACTCCCAACAGCATCCTGGTGTTGTGGGAAACCGACGCGGATTCTAACGGCGCGGTCGAATACGGGACGACTGAAGCGTTCGGGTCAAAGGCCCTGTCCCTGGAACTCGGGACCCGACACAATGCGCTGCTGCCTGACCTGGAGCCCAACACGCTGTACCACTATCGGGTACAGGTCGACGGCGAGCCGGCCGGGACAACGGGCACTTTTTCGACCGCCCCGGCGACCGCAGTGCCATTTACCTTCCTGGTGTACGGCGACACGCGATCCGACGCCGTGGCACACGCAACGGTCATCAGCCGGATGATGGAATACCCCGCGGCGTTCGTGATCAACACTGGCGATCTTGTGTCCTCGGGTGAGGTCGTCGCGCAATGGGAGGAATTCTTCGGGGTCGTCTGGGAGATGGCCCGCGACATGGTGCTGTTCCCGGCGATCGGCAACCACGACCAAGACAAGAAGAAGATGGTGGAATCCTGGGGGCGCTTCTTCCGTATGCCTGAAGACGGCGCGGCACACCCGTCCTATTACGCGTGGACCTGGTCGAACGCACGCTTCCTGGTGCTGGACATGTACGTCGCCTCCGAGTCGAGCGTGGATTGTCTGTACCGGATTGGGTCCTTCGATGAATGTCTGGACCAAGGGCAGACCGCCTGGCTGGAGGGGCAACTGGCCGACATCGAACAGAATCCCACGA
>CAZHDQ010000358.1:0-4038 GCA_964531595.1 uncultured Anaeromyxobacteraceae bacterium | reverse complement strand
AACACTTCATGTATGGCTCAAATACTGCATGAGTCAACTACAGAGTTCGGTCATCCCGCACTCGTGAGTCCTGGCCTCCGGTGTCTTAATTCGAAAGGGAGTCATATATGTTTCGAAAAACTCTGCGGTCTCTGAATGTGAGAGGCGCGCTGCTTCTGGCGCCCTGGGTTGCCCTGGCCGTCTTGGCCGTACCCGTAAACGCGAACGCCTTCGAGTTCGGCTTGAAGCTGGAACCCGGCGTCGCGATCCCACTGACACCACCGCAGTCGGACATCTACGATATCGGCGGGGGCCTGTCGATCAAGGCCATGTTCGGCGTGGCAAGGTTCCTCGACATCGGCCCGGTTGGTTCGTTCATGCTTCTGCCCGCCTCGAAATCAGGCGCCGAGGCCGGTGTGGCCTGGGGCGTCGGCGGTGGACTGCGCTTCAAGCGACCCCACGATGCCATCAGAGGCTACGGTATCTCGCCGTGGCTTGATGTCAACGGGCTGTACGTCCGGACCGGCGGCCTCAATCGCCCGGGCCTGGATGCCGCAGTCGGCTTCTCGGTGCCCATCGGGCAGCAGCGCACCTTCTGGCTGGGACCGTTCGTGCGCTACATGCACGTCTTCCAGCTCGATCGCGCCGGCTACGACAACCGTGACGCGAAGATCATCTTGGCGGGCCTCAGTTTCGAGGTTGGCACCGGCATCAAGCGTAAGCCCCTGCCGCCGCCCGAGGCCCCGCCCCCTGTGCCGTGCGCGCCCCAGGAAGTCCGCGTCGTGACTAAGGAGGTCCCCTTCTGCGCCGACCGTGACAACGACGGCGTCCCAGACGTAGTCGACCACTGCCCCGACGTGGCAGGGCCCGAGGATAACTGGGGCTGCCCCGTCTACGCGAAGGTGGTCATCCATAAGGACAAGTTGGAACTGAAGGAAAAGATCCAGTTCGAACTCAACAAGTCCCGTATCCGACCCGTTTCCCACCCGTTACTGAACGAGGTCACCAGGGCCCTGAAGGAAAACAAGGGCTTCAATGTCCAGATCGAAGGACATGCCTCCTCGGAAGGCGGGGTAGCGCACAACCAGGAACTGTCGGAACAACGCGCTGCATCGGTGCTGGAATACCTGGTGGAGCAGGGCATTTCTAGGGATCGCTTGGTCTCGAAGGGCTTCGGTTCATCCGTGCCCGTCGAATCCAATGCCACGTCTGCGGGTCGTGAAAAGAACCGCCGCGTGGAGTTTGTCGTCCGTTCCATCAACTTGGACGACGGAGGTGTGAAATGAGAACGATGAAAATTGGAATCTTGTTCCTGGTGTTGTCCGTCATTCCCGCCTGCGGGCGGCAGATCGTCGAGTTCGAGGCCGACGCCATCGGAGACGCTCGAATTGACACCATCTTCGACCCGGGGACCTACGACCCAGGGACCTACGACCCAGGGATCGATGTAGTCGTTCGCATCGCACCCACAGTGACATCCACGTCCCCAGCATGGGGCGAAATTGGAGCGCCGATCAATAGCAGTATCACCGCCACGTTCAGCAAGACGATGGCGCCCGCAACGATCAGCGCGGCGACCTTCAAGTTGAAGGAATTCGGCAGTACCGTCGAAATCTTGGGAGTCGTCACTCTTGATTCAGCAAGCAACATCGCAACATTCAACCCCAACAGCGATCTCGCTCCTGGTAACTCGTACACGGCTACGATCAATACCGGGGCTGAAGACCTGGAAGGAAATGCACTGGCATCAAACTACAACTGGAGCTTCATGACCGCTCCGACGCCGGACACCACGGCACCCACGGTGATCTTCACGGTCCCGTTGGACATCGCGACGGGCGTGGCGATCAACCGAGCCGTCACCGCCACCTTCAGCGAAACGATGGATTCCGCGACGCTCACTTCCCCGGCAACCAGTTTCCTGGTGAAGGAATTCGTGAGTGGGGATCCTGTGGATGGGGCAGTGACCTACATTGGCCTCACGGCGACTTTCACGCCTGATGACAACCTTCTGCCCGGCACCCGATACATGTCGACGATCACGACCGGGGCCGAGGACCTGGCAGGCAACCCGCTCGCTGCAGATCACGTCTGGACCTGGACGACTGCGGATGCGGCAGACGTAATTGCACCGACGGTAATCATGACCGCCCCTGCGGATCTGGAAACGGACGTACCCATCGGCAAGGCCATCAACGCAGGCTTCAGCGAGGTAATGAAGCAGGCAACGATGATCACGACGAACTTCACGGTCAAGGAGACGGTCTCCAATGACGTGGTCCTAGGGACGGTTTCCTACGATGTTCAAAACAACTGGGCGGTTTTTTCGCCCCTGGTCAACCTGACGCCTGACACCGACTACACGGTCACAGTGACCAGCGGGGCCACGGATCTAGCGGGCAATGCGCTGGTAGTGCCCGCCGTGGGCGGCCTGCCGGTGCCTAACCCGTGGACCTTCAAAACGGCTCCCGTGTTGACGCCGCCGGTGATTACCGCGACGTACCCCGCACGGAGCGTCATGGGAGTGCCGATCAACCGGAGCATCACCGCCACGTTCAGCGAGGCGATGGCGCCCGCGACGATCAACACGGCGACCTTCAGCTTGTTGGAGTTCGGCAGTTCCGCCGGAATCCCTGGAGTCGTCACCCTGGACACGGTGAGCAACATCGCGACCTTCAATCCCGACAACGATCTATTGCCTGATACCTCGTACACGGCGACGATCACCACCGGGGTCGAGGATCTGGAGTCGGGCACCGCAATGGCGGCCAGGTACGAATGGAGCTTCACAACGGCCCTGGTGGCAGACACCACCGCACCCATGGTCATTGCCACGGGTGTCTACGGCATGACGGGCGTTACGAGCGGTGCCATCGATCTGCCCATCAACCGGGTCAGCACCGCAACCTTCAGTGAGCCGATGAACCCTGCAACGCTCGCCTCCCCGGCAATCAGCTTCACGCTGGAAGAATCCGTGAGCGAAACTCCAGTGGACGGAGTCGTTACCTACATCGGCATCACGGCGACATTCACGCCAGACGTCGACCTCCTACCCAATACCGAGTACACCTCGACGATCACTACCGATGCCATGGACCTGGCGGGAAATCCGATCGCGGAAGACTATGTCTGGACCTGGACGACCGGCGCCGCGCCAGACCTCGATGAACCGATGGTGATCATTACCATCCCGGCCGATCTGGACGAGGAAGTCCCGGTTGACCAGACCATCAGCGCGACCTTCAGCGAAGAGATGATGCAGGGGACCATGATCACGACGAACTTCATCGTCGAGGAGACAGATTCCGGCGACGACGTGCCCGGAATGGTCGCCTACAACGTCCAGCACAACATCGCCAGCTTCTCCCCGCTGGACGATCTCAAGCCCGACACCGAGTACACGGTCACTGTGACCGACGGGGTCACGGACCTGGCGGGCAATCCCCTGGTCGTGCCGGCATTTAATGGTCTGCCGGTGCCGAATCCATGGACCTTCCGGACCGCGGCAATCGTGATTCCGCCGCCCCCCCTCGCGATCAACCTCAGGGGCATCGCGACCTTCGGGATTGCATCGCGCGCGGGCATGACATCGACCGGCGTCACCGTGGTCAACGGTGATGTCGCGCTGTACCCCCTGCCTTCGTGTATGGACGCCACCGGCAACCTTGGTGCGTCCCAGACCTGCCTGGTCAAGACCTACGCAAGTCCCACGGGAATGACCGTCAACGGGTCCATTTACTGGGCCGGCGACCCCTTTGACGACGGCGGAACCGCCAATTCGGTCACGAACGACCTGAGCATCGCGTGGGTTGAGGGCAAATCCAAGGTGGACACCATGCCTACGGTCGCCGGAGACGAACTGTCCGGCAAGATCTTCATCCCAGGCGTCTATCACAACGCCACGTTGGGCCTGGAGACCAACGGCGTTGCCACCATGGACGCCCAAAACGATCCGAACGGGATCTTCATCTTCAAGGTGGACAGTTCCTTCGTTGATTCGGGCACCCTTCTTCAGCCGACTCGGATCGATCTGATCAACGGGGCCCAGGCCAGGAATAT
>CAZHDQ010000357.1:0-4039 GCA_964531595.1 uncultured Anaeromyxobacteraceae bacterium | reverse complement strand
GGCGCTTGCGGGCCTCGACGATCGTGTAGCCGATGCCCCACATGCTGGAACTCATGATGCTCATCCCGATCAGCCCAGGGATCAGGAAATCGATGTAGCGGGAACCGGGCGCGCTCACCAGTTGGTCGGTCGTTGGAAGGGGATTCGTCCGGCCGGCGGCTCGCTGTAACTGGTCGTCGACGCGGCGGCGGATCGCATCGGCCTCGGGATGGGTCGGATCGAATCGGTACGTCAGGGATTCGTCCCCACTTACCGAAAAAACGATACCACCTCCACGGAACAGCGAGTCCAGCGTGTCGGGGCGGACCGAGCGAACGGCAAGCGTAGGGTCCTGCGCCAAAATGGCCACCCGGCTAGCCGCCAGGGGTCCTTCGATGACGGCGATGGGCGTCGCGCGGACGTCGCCGTCGCGAAACGCAAGACCCAATGCCAGCGCCAGCAGAGTTGGGAAGCCGTAGGTCCAGAACAGGGCCGAAGGCTCACGGTAGAACTCGCGCAGGCGGGCCAGAATCAACTGGGCCAACGGATTCACGCGTCACCTCGCAGGGCGCGGCCGGTCAGTTCGATGAAGACGTCCTCCAGCGATGCCTGGTGGGTGGCTAGGTCGGCCAGATCCGAGCCCCGATCACGCAGGGCATCCACCAAGGCGGGGATCGTCCGGCTCAGGGCGACGACGGTCAGGCGCCATCGTTCTTGGAAGTGAGACAGGCCGCTGACCCCTGGCAGTGCGCGGCAAAACGCCTCGTCGACGTCGGGTATCGCCCGGAACTCGACTACCTGGGTGCCGCCAAGTTGGCCGATCAACTGGGCCGGTGTCCCCTGGGCGATGATGCGGCCGTGGTCGATTATCGCGACACGGTCGCACAGGCGCTCGGCCTCCTCCATATAATGGGTCGTCAGGATGCACGAACGCCCCTGGCCTTTAAAGTCCGACACGACATCCCACAACCGGCGGCGCGACTGGGGGTCCAGTCCGGTCGTCGGCTCGTCCAGGAACAAAACCTCGGGGTCCCCGACCAGCGCGCAGGCGATCGCCAACCGCTGGCGCTGCCCGCCAGACAGCTTCACGACCCAGACGTCGCGCTTTTCTTCCAGCCCGACTAACGCGACCACCTCGTCGGGCGTGCGGCCGCGGTCGAAGAAACTGCGAAACATCGTCACGGTTTCGACGACGGTCAGGCGGTCGGCCAGGTAGGTTTCTTGCAAGGCGATGCCCAGTCTTTGACGCAGTTTTCGGCCGTCGCGCCACGTGCGGCCAAGGATCGTGACCTCGCCGGCGTCGCAGGGCAGCAGGCCCTCCAGCACCTCGACGGTTGTCGTCTTTCCAGCGCCGTTCGGCCCCAGCAGTCCGAAGCATTCGCCTCGCGCTATATCCAAGTCGATACCTGCCACGGCCGTCAGGTTACCGTATCGCTTGACCAGCCCACGGACGCGGATCGCCGAGTTCTCGGTCGCCCCGTTGTCGATATCCCCGTCGCTATTGGATAACCTCGGGGCGTTTTCTGCGTTGTAGCTCGTCATCCTGGCTCCGCGTGCAAAAGGCAAGATATGCAGTCTTGCCATGAAACGGAAGGGGGATATGCGTTTAGTCGTAGAATACGCAGTTGATTCCGTGCGCCATCCTTTCTAGACTCGCGTGCCGGGGCACTGGTAATCGCGGGACCATCAGGGCGGCTCTCGGCGGCTCGCCCCTCTACAGGAGGCTCGAACATGCGTGAATTCCCGATCGTTGCGGCGGCGTTCGTGGCAGTGCTGATGTTTGCAGGCTGCTCCTCGTCTTCGTCCGAAGTCGACCCGGGCGGCGGCATCGACGATCTCGGCTCGCTGGACCTGGGATACAGCGATACGGGTGTGACCGATGAAGGCAGCGCTGATTTACCCGGCCCCGCGGACACGATTGTGGACGTGCCCCAGGCGGCATATGAGATAGTGTTCCTTTCCGACACGCTGTTTCCGCAGCAAGTGCCTGCCGGCCAGAACTTCACGATCCGGGCGCGTGTGCGGGACACCGCAAGCCAAACATTCGTCGCGAACCGACGCGTGGATTTTGCGATCACCTACATCGAGGCGCTCGACGGCGAGGAGGTCTTTGTCGGCGATTCTGAACTTGTCAAGGCGTCCTCGGTTTCCGATGTCGATGGCCTGGTCGAAACCGTTTTCAAGGGGGGTGCGACGGTCGACCTAGTGTACACGGTCACGGCAACTTCCGAGGATACAAACCCGGCACCGATTCGGTTGGTTGTGCTGAAAATGGACTGTGGCTGCCTGACAGTGACGCTGGATTACGCTGGGACGCCCGGACCCGCGGCCTCGTACCAGGTCACCGCGCTGTCGTCTGACAAGAAGTGCGCGAACATCGACGCCGGGACGGCCCTGACCGGCGTGCTGGCCGAGGCAACCGGCCTGACCCTCGAGGAGCCGGTGCAGTTCACCTGCCCGCCTCCGAACACCACTGTGACCCTGGTGGCCAAGGGGGTCGAAAACTGTCCCTTCGCGTTCGGCTGTATCGAAGGTGTGGTGATTACCGGCGACAAGGCGACTGAAACGACGCCCTGCCCGAACACGGCGACCGTAGAAATGATTGGGAGCGACCTGACCCTTGAGGGGACGTTTACCGGCAGCCATCGCCTGGACGTTATGAACGTCTACGAGGACTGCTCCGGGACCCTAGACTGCGCGTCGCCCGCGACGTTGGATTTCGGGCGGCTGGCGTGCTGCTACCTGCGGGCCGTCGAGGCCGGCTTTGGTTCTGATGGCGCAGCGGTGCTTGGGGCCATCCAGGCCCAGGCGGACGCATGGGAAGGCTCGTTCTTGAACGGTGACGACGGGGCCAACCTGGATGCAGCGCTGGCGGCGGTTGTGCCGGGCAAAATGGATGTCGCGAAGCCTGGTTGGGTCACGGACTACTCGAAGGTGGCGGCCAAGGTGCTGGCGGCGGTGCGTCAGATCAACCTGAACTCGTTGATCACGTTCGAGGCCGAGGACGCTGGCGAGATCCCCGGGACCATCGTCTGGACGGGGTACAACCCGCTGTACTGGAAGGCAGGCTGTGACCCTCTGGATCCCCAGTTCTTTGCCTGCGGGAAGCTGGTGCTGGCTATGTCCGCCTTCGGCGAAATCCCCTACGCGCCGACCATCGAGGATTCGACGTTTACAGCCACACTGACGCCCGGTCGTCGGGTGGTGTTCGCCGATCACGACATCGGGCTTAACCTGGGCAAACTGATTGTGTTTTTCGCCAGTGATGTCGCTTCTCGGATGTTTACCGGCGGCCGCATTGCCGACGGGGCCCTCAAGGGTGGCGATGCCCGCGACATGGAGCAGGCGATCCTGACCTGGATCCCCTGCGAGGACATCGCGACGGACGTTTACGCCCAGGTTTCGTCGTGGTTTACAGGGACCGAGGCCGACTTGCAGACGCTGTGTGAGGACGGGGCAAAACGACTGTTGCAGCCGGCGGCAGATCTGGTCGCCCCGTTGACGCGCCCGATGCACATCACCATCAGCGGCAGCGGCGCCTATTCTGACCAGAACTGCGACATGAACGCCGATCACATCACCCAGGACGAGGCCGTCGATACCTACGAGGGCACGTTCCATCCGCCAGCCGGCGCCACCACCGAAATCACTGGCTCCTTCACTGCGAAACTCTAATAGGCAAGGGCATTCCGCCGGTCACATCACCCAGTCGGTCACATCAACATCGATTTGTTATGGCGCCACTCGAAGCGCGACTGGCGTCACAGCATCGATGGGTCCTTGACCAGCACGTGGTCCTCGATGACCAGGAAATCCATGTCGGTGGTCAGGAAGCACTTCACGGCATCGGAAGGCGAATTTACGATCGGCTCGCCGCGGATGTTGAACGACGTGTTCAGCACCAGCGGAGTGCCCGTTTCCCGGCGAAAACTGTCGATCAAGTGGTAGTAGCGCGGGTTTTGCTCCTTGGTGACGGATTGGACGCGCGCGCCCCCGTCGACGTGTGTTACCGAGCGTGCCTCGTGCAGAAGTTCGGGGCGTGTCGGGAACACGCGGAGCA
>CAZHDQ010000356.1:0-4047 GCA_964531595.1 uncultured Anaeromyxobacteraceae bacterium | reverse complement strand
ATAGACAGGTCATCGACTGAAGGTGCTCCTAGGCGCCGCCCAGTTCGGAAATAGCACGCGTCGCCCAGTTCGGATCCGCGAGCATTGCACGCCCCACGCCGATCAAATCGGCCTTACCGTCGCGCACCAACCGGTCCGCGAACGCCGGTTCATCGATCCCCCCGCCCGTCATAACCGGGACCGTAGTACACGCCTTGACAGCCTTTGCCAGGTCAACGAAGTACCCCTGCCCTACGCGGTTCGGAGGACGCGAGCCCTGGAGACCGCCGGAAACGTCCAACATCTGTGCACCCGCCTTCACCAGTCGCGGCACGATGCCGCACGCCTCGTCGACCTTCAAACCACCGTCCGCGTCGTCGCAAGCGCCGAACCGCAAAAACAACCCCATTTCCTTACCGAGGGCGGCGCGCACGGCTTGCAACACCTCGATAATCAATCGAGAACGTCGCTCGGCATCGCCTCCGTAGGCGTCGTCGCGCCGGTTCGTCAGCGGTGAAAGGAACTGGGACAGCAGGAAACCGTGCGCCGCGTGGACCTCGACCGCGTCGAACCCGGCCTTGCGCGCGCGACCCGCGGCATCGGCGAACGCCTGGACGACCCGCGAGATCCCGTCCACGTCGAGGACGTCTGGGACGGCTCCCTTGCCACGGGGATGCGGCACCGCGGACGGCCCGACCGGCCGGTTCCCATCGTCGCCAGGCGCAACAAGCGACCCGGCATGGGACAGTTGCATGCATGCCACCGCGCCCCCGTCGCGAATGCCCTTGGCCAGCGCGGCCAGCGCGTCAAGCCCTCGATCGTCCGCAACGCCCAACTGCCCCTCGCTGAACCGGCCCTCGGGGGACACGAACGCGTGTTCCACGATCACCAAGCCACATCCCGCTGTCGCCCGGGCCCGATGGTACGACACGTTAGCCTCGGTAGGACTCCCGTCAGGGGCGGCCCGCCCAGATGCCATCGGCGGCATCACGATCCGGTTCCGAAGTTGCAACCCGCCCACCTGGAGGGGACTAAGAAGACCACCCATCCTTCTTGCTCCGCTAAAAACCCGCCGCTAGGCTGTCACAGGCGCGCTTCCATTTCAATGGAGACAACCGCGAGTCAACTGGGAGACAACTTGGTAACCCGATGAATCGTCCGCAGGCGCAGGGACTGGCCTGTCGAGTGATCGCCTTCGTACTTGAATCGCTTGCCGGCTATAATAGAGCCCGGCCGAAATCAAGAAAGGCACCGAAACATGGATTGGTTCCTCGCCCTGATCAATGGTCACTCGATTGCGCATTCGGTGATAGTTCTGTCGACTGTCATTGCAGCGGGCCTCGCCCTGGGTGCGATCCGACTGCGCGGTCTGTCCCTGGGCGTTGGTGGCGTCCTGTTCGCGGGGCTTGTAGTCGGTCATTTCGGCCTTCGAATCGATCCAGAACTTCTGGAATTCATCCGGGAATTCGGACTTATCCTGTTCGTGTATGCGGTGGGACTCCAGGTCGGCCCCGGTTTTGTGTCGTCCCTGCGCCGCCAGGGACTACAACTCAACCTGTTCGCCGCCGCGATCGTCATCGCGGGCACGGTGACCGCGCTGGCAGTCGCAGCAGCAGCCGGCGTTGAACTGCCCGCCGCAATCGGCATGCTTTCGGGAGCGGTAACCAACACCCCCAGCCTCGGCGCCGCCCAGCAGGCGCTTGTGGAGGTCGGCGCTGGTCCGGACGCAGCGCAGATCGTAGGCCTGGGCTACGCGGTCGCATATCCCTTCGGCATCCTGGGCATCATCTTGACGATGCTGCTGGTTCGCCGCGTATTCCGGGTCAATACTGCCAAGGAATCCCTTGAATTCCAACGCCTTCAGACAGGGCGCATCCCCACTCTGACCACACAGAACGTCGAGATCACCAACCGCAACCTCGACGGCATGACCGTCCAGCAAACGCTGGACCTGACGACCGCGAAAGTCGTGCTTTCGCGCGTTTTTCGTGACGGCCGTCAGGAAATCCCGACGCCCGAAACGGTGTTGCGCGCCGGCGATGTCGTCCACGTCGTGGGAAGCGAACGGGGGATCGACAGTTTCCGCACCCTCGTGGGCCGCGACAGCGACCTGAAACTACCGTCGATGCCGGCGTCGATCGTCGTCGCCCGGATCGTCGTGACCCGGACTGAACACGTCGGCCGCGCACTCGGCGAACTGGACCTGGACCTTAAACACGGGGTCGTGGCCACACGGGTCGTCCGGTCCGGCGTCGAGTTCACCCCGACAGACAGCATGCGCATGCAACTGGGCGACCGTCTGATCCTCGTCGGCAGCCAGGAAAGCGTCGATTCGGCATCAAAGTACCTGGGCAACCAAGTCCAAGAACTGGACCGCCCCCATATCTTGTCGATTTTCCTGGGCATCACGATGGGAGTCCTTGTAGGCAGCATCCCGTTGACCTTTCCAGGAGTTCCAGCGCCCGTCCGACTGGGACTGGCGGGGGGCCCACTCCTGGTCGCCATCGTCCTGGGCCGCATCGGACGGATCGGCCCCTTCGTCACCTACCTGCCCAACCCCGCCAAGAAACTGCTGGGCGAGCTTGGTATTGCCCTGTTCCTGGGCTGCGTTGGCCTCAAGGCCGGCGAGCGTTTCGTCGAGGTTCTGACAACCGGAGACGGCTTGATCTGGATGGGCCTGGCAGCAATCGTGACGCTGCTTCCCTTGCTAACCGTTGCGTTCGTCGCCCGCATCTGGAAAAAAATGAACTACGTGGCGCTTTGCGGCCTGCTTTCGGGCAGCATGACCGACCCGCCCGCTCTCGCTTACGCCACACAATTGGTCGGCAATGACTCTCCTTCCATCGCCTACGCCACGGTCTACCCCCTGACCATGCTGCTGCGAGTGGTCCTGGCCCAATTGGTGGTCCTGTTTCTGTCCTGAACGGGCCGGCCGTTTACACCGCCCCGAAAGGCTTTGCCAATTCGCCCGGCAACGGTCATCCCCAGCCACAGTCGCCTCTTGCCTTTCCGTTCGCACCCGACTACTTTCGCCTGACGGGCCGCGAGTTCGCCTGGAATCACATGGAGGACATCATGAAGATATTGATTGCCGATGCGTTCGACGCCCGGCTGCCCGAACGGCTCGCCACTTTCGGCGAGGTCTGGACCGACACGGCACGGTTGCCCGAGGCCGAAGTGGTGTTGGTCCGCTCGAAGACCAAGGTCACACGCGAATACCTGGAAGGCGCACCCAACCTCAAGTTGGTGATCCGCGGCGGCGTCGGGTTGGACAACGTCGACCGGCCGGCATGCGCCGAGCGAGGCATCGAGGTCCGGAATACCCCGCAGGCCTCATCCATCGCGGTGGCCGAACTGGCGATGGCCTTGATGCTGGCAGTACCGAACCAGATCGTTGTCGCGCACAACGGGATGACCGAGGGCAAGTTCCTGAAATCGGAAATCAAGCGGTCCGAACTGTACCGCAAGACCCTGGGCCTGCTCGGCGTAGGCTTGATCGGTACCGAGGTCGCGAAGCGTGCCGCCGCGTTCGGGATGGACGTGATCGCCCATGACCCGTTCCTTTCTTCGCACCCGATCGCGACCCTGGTTTCGCGGGAAGATCTGCTGGCGCGTGCCGATTACATCAGCTTCCACACACCGCTGACCGACGGCACCCGCCAGATGATCAATGCATCAGCAATCGCCCAGATGAAAGACGGCGTGATCCTGGTAAATACCGGCCGAGGCAAGATCGTTGTCGAAGCCGACCTGGCCGATGCGTTGCGTGCCGGCAAGGTCCGGGCCTACGCAACCGATGTCTGGTACAGTGACCCGCCTGACCCGTCGTGCCCGCTGCTTTCGGCACCCAACGTCTTGATGACGCCCCATATCGGTGCCTCCAGCAAGGAAAACTTGGGCCGGATCGGCGACGTCGTCGTCGAAATCCTGACGGCGCGGATTAGCTGAATCCCCGGGCCATGGGCCGACCATTATTCACGCCGGCCTATCGCCCATTCACGGAGGATCCCATGATTGACGACCTGGAAATTGCCAAGAACGCCAAATTGTGGCCGATCGAAAAGATTG
>CAZHDQ010000355.1:0-4056 GCA_964531595.1 uncultured Anaeromyxobacteraceae bacterium | reverse complement strand
GCGGGCCCGGGGGGGGCGGCACGTGGGCCGGGAACTGTCCCTGGTACGCCAGGTTGTGTACCGTCATCACGGTGGCGTGGAGGTCCAGCAGGTGCAATCGGTTGTACGCCGGTACCAGCCCGGTCTGCCAGTCGTGGCAGTGGACCACGTCCAGGCGCAACCGCAACGCGCGAACCATCCGAAATACCGCCGCTGAAAAGAACGCGAATCGCAGGTGGTTGTCCGAGTAGTCGGAGTTTCCGTCCCCGTAGAGCCGGGGGCGTCCGAACAGTTCGTCGTTGCGCAGGAACCAGCAGGTTACGCCGTCGCCCATCGGCGCGCAGGCGACATCGAAGTCGAACGTCCGCCCGCCCAGTGTCACGGGGAACGAGTGGCCCGCGGGCGTCACCTTGTGCCGCGTCAGGTCGATCGCGTCGTACAGGGGCGTGACGACAGCAACACCATGCCCCATCCTGGCCTGTGCCCTCGGCAGCGCGCTCAAAACGTCGGCCAGCCCGCCAGTCTTCGAAAACGGTTCGACCTCGGGCGTCACGTGAAGGATATCCATCATCGGTTCCTCGCGTTCGTATCCTGGCGCTCCGAGATTGCGGTCAGACAGCAACTACCGGGCCCAACGAGATCCAATCGGACCAAGCCCCATCGTCCTTGCGAAGCCGGTATCGTTCCGGGTTGAAACCCCGGTGATCGAGTTCCTGCCTGAACCGGTCCAGCAGGCCGCCAAAGTCCTCGGCATCGCGAACGATAAACTGCAGCAGGAAGTGCTGGGGATCCGAGCACTGTGTTTCGGCTGATAAACGGGTCCTGCCACGGTCGTTCCGGGCCATCACCGTGACCTGGAAGACGACTGTCCGCCCCAGTTTGGTCGCCTCAAGCTGGAATCTGCTGTGTTCACTTACCATCGCAGCGATTCTGGCACCCGGACCAGGGGGTGTCAACCGGTGCTGGATGGTTCGGCTGACACGGCTTGACGTGCCGCCACCCGCTCGCTAATGTTTGCGCAATGATTTTCGGCAAAGGTCGAAGAACGATGGAGGTGCCCCATGACGATCGACCAGGAGGAGGGAACCCGCCAGGACGTACAGCGCCTGCCTACCGCTATCGGGGTCCGCATCACGCTGCGTCGTCGAAAGCTCGACGCTGTGGCGGTGAATCTGTCGAGCAACGGCCTGTGCCTCCGGACCGACGCACCTCTCGAATCCGATGACCGCATCACCGTGGAACTGCGGGACGACCGGAATGAAAATGCCCGGGCGCGAGTCAAGGTCAAGGGGCAGGCAGCCTGGGTCTTCGACGCCGCGCCGATGATGATGCCGAACTACGCGTTCGTAGCCGGCATTCGTTTCGAGGATCCGGAGGACGACTACCTGGATCTGGTCAAGTTCCACCAGCGCGAGTTCGTCGAGTCTCGCCAGGCAACGCGCGTCCAACATACCATCCGTGTCGAACTGACCGGCGGTCCCGGGGGTCCGCTGCCCACGTTCGCCCTGAATCTGGGGCATCGCGGACTCTTCGTGCGGTACGATCGGCCCGTCGAGCAGGGCGCCTTGATGTCCGCGTGCGTATTCCTGCCGTCGTTTCCCAGGCCGGTCGATGCTCGCTGCGAGGTAGTCCACGTCCTGGACCCCGAACGGGCCCGCGATGTCGGCGCCCCGCCGGGAATCGGGCTGCGTATTTTGTCGATGACGCCCGAGGACAGCGTGGCTTATCGCACCTACGTCGACTTCCTGGAGGACCGACTGCGCCTGTGACGACGGCGCCCATGAGGTCCCATGAGCAGGCAATCTCCCTCGATTCCCCTGGCTGTTAGCGAGGTCCGCGTCCACGCGCTGGTACTCGTCGCGATCCTGGCATGGCTCGCCGTGATCGGCGCGACCCACTGGCAGCCAAATTCATTTTTGTTCCGCGACGGTTCGTTCTATGCCCAGACCAACCGCTCAATCGCATCCGGCCTGACGTTGCGCCAGGAGGCCTACCAACCGGCATCGTGGTACGACGGCAGCCTTTCGTGGTACCACAACGTCGACGACGCCTGGTCGAACATTTCGGTCGGCCGCGATGGTGCATGGTATCCGAAGCATTCCTATGTCATGCCGATCCTGTCAACGCCGTTCTACTTGGTCTCGGGGCCCGCCGGGCTGCTGCTATTCAATCTGATCGCACTGGCGCTGGCGCTGTACTCGGGATACATGCTGGCCGCTCGGTGGGTCGGACCGGTGGCGGGCGCGGTGGCTACGCTGGCTGTCCTGGCAACACCGCTGGTGCCCTACCTGGCCTACTCATACAGCCATGACGTACTTTGCGCGACACTGACGGCCGGCGGGTTGGCGCTGCTGGCCTACGGGCGGCCGGCAACTGCTGGGGCCGCTCTGGGCTTGGCGCTGGTGGCTAAAATCACGAACGTGCTGGTCATCGCGCCGATGGTGCTGGCCATAGCGCCCTGGGACCGCCGGACGTGGGTGCGGGGGTTGCTTGGCGCGACGGTCCCGATGGCACTGTACGCCGCAGCCAACGCCTGGATGTACGGGGCGCCCTGGCGGACGTCGTACCACGCGATTCTGACGGTTCGCGACGGTGCCCAGCAGGTGGTCAGTTACTCGAACGCGTTCGACCTGCCGCTCGCGGAGGGGCTGCGCCGCTTCATGCAGCGCTCGGGCGAGGGCGAACTGTGGCAGATGTCGGCCGTCCCGCTGGTCGGCTATGCGGGCATCGCCCTGCTGGTGTTTCGTCAACCGCGGCTGGCGGCAGGTCTGGCCGTGGCCCTGGCGGCCTTCCTGATTGGCTTCGGCAAGTACCGGTACGGCGGCGCGCGATTTTTCATGCCCTGGTTGGTGCTCGCGCCGATCCCGATGGCCGCGCTCGCCGACGGCGCTGGGCGGTTAGTTCTGGGCATCCGGGGCGGCTGGCGACTTTTGCGGCGGTCACGCTGGGGAACCGTCGCGGTCGTCTTGCTGGTCGTGGGGCATGTCGCGGGTTTCGGCACGGCGTGGCTGCTGAGCGCTGGAAAGCCGGAAGGTCCTTTGTCGATGGCCCGCGATGTCGAGGCGCTACGCGTCCGTGTCGGGGACGTGCCCTGCGACTACCTGAATCTGGCCCATTGGAAGTGGGAATGCAGCCGCGTCGACCGCAGCAGCGATTGGTACGCGGGTCGGGCAGCGCGCAGGGAATGTCGTCAACTGGGTGTGCCCGCTCTCCGGGTGCCGCCGGGGTCCGGTGGCGCGCCGCGCGTCATCGAGTGGGTGCCGGATACCGACCTATCGGCGGTTCGCATCGTCCGGATGCCCGACGGCGACGGCGCCAAGGGCGGCCTGAAGGCTGAAGTGCGCACGGGCAATCGGGTGCTTGTACAAGACGAATGGTCACGCGATGAACAGGACCGGCACGACGATCGCGTCGAAGGCCCCTTCCCCGCAGGCGTACCGATCGTGCTGACCGTGGACCCCCGCGCCGGCCCTAATCCCGCACTGTGCATAGATGTGATCGGGATACCTTAGGATATTTAACTAGGTACCGCAGCCCCGTGCCTATTGCGCCAGCGCCGCCAGGGCCTCGTCCAGCCGCGCAAGCGTCGCGGTCATTTCGTCCGCCTTCTCGCGTTCTCCTTCGACTACCTCGGGTTTCGCCTTTTCCAGGAACTGCTCGTTGGAAAGCTTGCGCTGGACGCCGGCCAGATCCTTGCCCGTCCGTTCGCGTTCCTTGTTCAGGCGTGCGATTTCGGCCGCCAGACGGTCCGGTCCCACCGCCACATAGCAATCGGCATGCGTGCCCACAGACACCGCGGCACCGACTGGACGTGTCGCATCGGCGTCGATGCGCAGGACCCCGGTCCGTCCCAGCCGCGAGACATCGTCTTGGTGAGCACGCAGATGCGCCGCGACCTCGTCCCGATGCGGCCTGACGGTCACATCGACCGCCTCGGATGGCGAAATCCCCAGTTGCGCCTTGATGCCGCGGATCGCCGAAATCACTTCCAGCACCTCGTCCACCGCCTGCGCATCCTCGTCGAAGCAAGGCACACCCTGCCCGTCCGGATACGACGCGATCATGATGCTGTCAGGC
>CAZHDQ010000354.1:0-4064 GCA_964531595.1 uncultured Anaeromyxobacteraceae bacterium | reverse complement strand
AGCAGGTGGAACAGCCAGTGGCGAATGTGTTGACCCACCCCGGCGAACAAGCACCAGGCGCCGGCCGGGTTTTCGGCATACGAAAGGTCGAGGTGGCTGGGGACCCAAATCACACTGCGGTCGGCAACCAGGTACGTCGTGCCCGGTATCGCGGGGTCGGCCGGATCGACGTCGATCCCCGAGGCCGGGATGGGATGCAGGCCCCACGCCAGCGTTTCGGCCAGCGCGTCCCCTCGCAGGTGAGGCAGACGCTTGGTCAGGAAGGCGTCCAGCCGCACGCCCGCCAGTTCAGCGCGTGCTTGGCGGCGTGCCTCTGGAAACGGCAGGTCCGGGTCGTCCGCCATCAGGCTGCGTTCCAAAACGTACTGGTCGGTTCGGTCGACGCGCCGGGCGAATCTGCGCTGGCCCCGGTCGAACACGAAAAATCCCACAGCCTCGATGCCGCGTGATGTTTCCAGTTCGAATACCGGGTCCGCCGGGTCCAAATCGACCGCCGGCGGCAGGCGGACCAGGGCGCCGCGCAACGTGTCGTCGTTCAGGTCGGGGAATCGTACGCGCACGGCGTCACCGATAGTCGCGTTGTCGGGATCGGCTGGTGCGTCCACAGGTAGCAGGTGGGTCGCGGTCGCGAGGTTCTCTTCTGCCCAACGCTTGGTGGTGATGTCCGCCGCGGCCACGGCGGCCGCGATCCCGACGAACCCCGCGATCATCAGGGTCCGGGCGCGTATTGGCGAGGTCATTCGGGCAGCGTCTCCAGCACGTCGGCGCAGCGGCCGCACAGGTCGCCATGTCGCTTGTCGGCGCCCACGGATTTTGCGAAGTTCCAGCACCGGGCGCAGCGCGTGCCCTCGATGGGGGCGACCGAAGCCACAGCGGGGGCGTCGGTTCCCAGTCCCGGCACGGATTCAACGGCCACGCGGGACACCACGAACAGTTCAGGCAGCGCCGTTTCAAAGAACCGCACGGCCCGTTCCGAATCGGTGTCGGCCTGGACCCGCACTGTCACGGTTGCGGCCAGCGGGTGTCCGATGTGCTTGGCGGCGCGCGCCTCCTCCAGTGCCTTGAGCACGACGTCGCGGACACCCCGGAAGGTGGTCATCGTCGCGGCCAGGGCATCGTCGGTCGGGAAGTCGGTGGCGGTGGGTAAGCGGGTCAGGAACACGCTGTCCGGTGACCCGGCGGGCTTTCGGAAGTGGCCCCAGGCCTCTTCGACCGTAAACGACAGCACCGGGGCCATCAGACGCAGGCAGCCATCCAGGATGCGCCAGACCGCCGTCTGGGCCGAGCGCCGCTCGGCGCCTTCGGGTAGTCCGCAGTACAACCGGTCCTTGGTGATGTCCAGGTAGAACGCCGAAAGGTCGGTGACCAGGAAGTCCATAAGCGTGCGAACGACCGCGTGGAATTCGTAGTTGTCGTAGGCCTTGCGGACGCGCGCGACCACCTCGCCGAACCGGATCAGGGCCCATCGGTCCTGTGGCAACATCGCGTCAGGCGCGACGGCGTCAATATCCGGGTCGAAGTCAGGCACGACGCCCAGCATGAATCGGAAGGTGTTGCGGATCTTGCGGTACGCCTCGACCAGGCGGTTCAGGATTTCCTGGGACAGGCGGATATCGTCGCGGTAGTCCTCGGCCGCGGTCCACAGCCTCAGCAGGTCCGCGCCGTTGGCGTTGATGATCTTGTTCGGGTCGATGTAGTTGCCCTCGGACTTCGACAGTTTGCGGCCTGTGCCGTCGACCACGAAACCGTGGGTCAGGACGGCCTTGTACGGTGCCTGTCCGCGGGTACCCACCGACGTCAGCAGCGACGACTGGAACCAGCCGCGGTGCTGGTCGGAGCCTTCAAGGTACAGGTCGGTCCGGGTGCCCAGGCCGTACTTGGGTTCCATCACGGCGGCAAAGGACACCCCCGAGTCGAACCAAACGTCCAGGATGTCGCGTGATTTGTCCAGATTCGTGCCGCCGCAGGACGGGCACGCGAACTCCGGCGGAAGCAGGTCGACCAGGTCTCGGTCGAACCAGGCATCCGCGCCCTCGGCTTCGAAGATCGTCGCGACGTGGTCGATCAGTGCCTGCGAGGTCGTTACGGTCCCGCAGTCGCGGCAAGTCACGGCGGCGATGGGCACGCCCCAGTGGCGTTGGCGCGATACGCACCAGTCCGGGCGTGATTTCAGCATGCCGGCGATGCGGTCGCGGCCCCAGGAGGGGATGAATCGGACGTCCTCGATGGCCGCCTGGGCGCCCTGCCGCAGCGAGCGTGCGGGTGCTTCCGGCGTGGCGTCGGGCGTGAACGGGGTGTCCACGCCGATGAACCACTGGGGCGTCGCTCGGAAGATTACGGGGTTTTTGGACCGCCAGCAGTGTGGGTACGAGTGTTTGAAGCGCGAATGGGCCAGAAGCATCCCGCGGTCCTTCAGTATCGCCACGACATCGTCGTCACATTCGAATACCAAGCGGCCCGCGAATTGAGGGACCTCGCTGGTGAACCGGCCCTGGGCGTTGACGGGTGCGTAAACCTCCAGCCCATAGCGCGCTCCGACAATGAAATCGTCCTCGCCGAAGCCCGGCGCCGTATGCACGCAACCGGTCCCAGTGTCCATTGTGACGTGTTCGCCGACGAGCAGCAGCGATTCGCGGTCCAGAAACGGGTGGCGACAGGCAGCGCGATCAAGGTCCTTGCCCGGGAAAGACGCGATCGGTTGAGCCTTGGCCAGTTCCGGTCGGCCGATCGCCGAAGCGAACGATTCTTGGAGCGCCGCCGCGACGACCAGAGCTTCGCCGTCGAGGTCGATGGCCACGTAAATCGCTTCGGGATCGAACGCGATCGCCAGGTTGGACGGAAGCGTCCACGGTGTCGTCGTCCAGATCACGACCGCGCCCTTACGCCCGACTAGCTCGGGGATCCGCTCGCCGACGCTGTCCGTGAACGGGAATTTGACATAGATCGACGGGGACGCCGCGTCCTTGTATTCGACCTCGGCATCGGCCAGCGCAGTTTCGCAGACGTGGCACCACAGCACCGGCTTGCGGCCCTGGTACACCGCGCCGCGGCCGACGAAGCGACCGAATTCGCGAAGCGTCAACGCTTCGTAGTCATGCGTCATCGTCAGGTAAGGGTTGTCCCAGGTGCCGAACACGCCCAGGCGCTCGAATTCAGCACGCTGGCTGTCGACCCACTTGCGGGCAAAGACGCGGCATTTCTTGCGCAGGCCCGACGGGTCGGCGCGGGCGGCTTCGCGCCCGATTTCCTTTTCCACCGCGTGCTCGATCGGCAGGCCGTGGCAGTCCCAGCCGGGTCGGAAAGCGGTCGGACGGCCTTCCATGTTGCGCATCTTGACGACGATGTCCTTGAGGACCTTGTTCAGGATGTGCCCGTGGTGGATGTGACCGTTAGCGTAGGGCGGCCCATCGTGGAATATGAACGGTGCGCCGCCGCCTTTGGCCGCGGCCTCCAGCATGCGCTCGTAGATGCGTTCCTGTTGCCAGGTTGCCAGGATGTCGGGTTCGCGTTCCCGCAGGTTCGCCTTCATCGGGAACGACGTCGCTGGCAGACGCAGGGTTGCCTTGTAGTCCTTGGGGTCCGACACGCTAAACCTCCGGTCTTGCCGAGGAAAAACCGGCAAAACTTTAGCAGCAAAGCCCGAAAAGTCAATCAAAGCGGCGTCGCCGGGCGTGCAGACGTTCGGGTAGCTGGCGGGTCGTAGGAACGGCTTCGGGGGTTGGGTAGGGATGTGGCCAAGTGGGGCGTCGAGGCCGTGGTATATGTCGCAAGTTACGGTTAATTTAGAGGATATCACGAAATATTCTTGCATTTTACAGGCGAGGGCTTATTGTGAGGCAACGCATAAATCTGCGACGAAGGTTGTCTGCATCCGTGCAGGGGGCCATCGATGGCTGGGGGTAGAAAATACTCTCAGCCCACTGGTAAGTGGGACGGAGGACCCTCTAATTCCATGGAGGGCCTGAGTGAGGACAGAAATGTCGTTGACAAGAAAATGGGCTTCCTCGCCGGTGGCGGTTACGGTGGCTTTGGGGTTCGGGACGGCTGCGGATGCGGCGCCCGTT